>NZ_JBIVTF010000009.1:0-180255 GCF_044756605.1 Paenarthrobacter sp. NPDC091711 | reverse complement strand
AAACAATCGGCATCAACAAACTTGGCACACTATTGAGTTCTCAAACAACAGGTCACTATTCCAAAGCAGTACCAACCAGAACCCTCACAGGTCCCAGAATCGCTCCGGAGCAACTTTTCAAACTTACCCGACCCAGCCGCACAAAGCAAACCAAAACCCGGGCCTCCCACACCAACCAGAAGCACACAAAAGCACTACCGGAACCGGTGAATTGAAAGGGAGTCGGTCGCTATCTTTCCGCATCAGCGGCGGCGACTCGAATAACTTTACACGCGCCCAACCCCCACACCAAATCCACACCAACACCACCCAAAAACCCCGCCAACACAACGAAAACAACCCCACCACACCCCAAAACCACCCCAAAACAACAACGACAAGTTCCAGTGAAGCCCGTCACACAAACCAACCACCGGACACCAGCCGACAACCCCAACAACCAACACGCCGCCGTCGAACCCCTAAAACACCAACGCACCCCCCCCAAAAAGTGAGAGAGCGACGCGCCCAAACCCGAGGGATGTGAGAGAGCGTCCAAAAGGGGGTGGCGGCTATCAGGCAGAGCGCCCCAACAGGAGGGACCACCGAGCGCGCAAGCGATAATTGCCGTCACCCACCTGCCGCCACAAACGCAAAAGCCAGCCACCGCCGTCGAACCTCACAGCCAGACGGCCGCCCCGTCGTTAAACAACAACGCTCCCCCACCAAAGTGAGAGAGCGATGTGTTCAAACCCGAGGGATGTGAGAGAGCGTCGGGGGGCGAACGGAAGTTTAGTGACCCCCGTGCCCTCCGGCCCCTTCGGTCTTGCGCATCATGGCGCCGAGGACCACTGCGGCTACGGCGATAATGGTCGCGGCCAGGAAGGCCGCCTGCATGCCGGCCACCAGACCCGACGACGCGGAAACCACGGCATAGATGGACACGAGCAATGCCGTACCAGCTGCACCGGAAACCTGTTGCGCGGTGCTGATGATTGCGGAGCCGTGGGAGTAAAGGTGCGGCGGAAGTGGGTTCAGGCCAGTGGTGAAGGCCGGAGTAAAGAGCAGTGCCAGGCCAAGGCTCAGGGTGACGTGCAGGGCAATAACCCAGCCAAGCGAACTTCCCTCATCCAGACGCGAGAACTGCCAGAGGGTGAGGACCATAAGCACCGAACCTGTGACGGTCAGCGGCAATGGACCCACCTTGTCGAAGATCCGCCCGATAACCGGTCCCAGCAAGCCCATGGCCAAACCACCCGGCAGCAGAGCCAGTCCGGTCTCCAAGGGCTGAAGGTGCAGGGTGTTCTGAAGGTACAGCGGCAACAGGATCACTCCGCCGAACAAGGCCATCATTGCAACGACCATCAGCAGGGTGGACACCGTGAACATGCGGAACTTGAAGGCGCGAAGGTCCAACAGCGGGGACTCGGACTTCTGAAGCTTGAGCTGCCGGAAGACGAACAGTGCCAAGCAGAGGACGCCAACCACCAGTGCAATGACGGGAACAACGCCGGCCTCGGCGCCGCCGATCTGGCTCAGGCCGTACACCAGGCCACCAAACGCAGGCACGGTGAGTATCACCGAGGGAACGTCCAGAGAAGTCTTCTCGCGTTCCCCCACGTTGGTGAGGTACTTGGCCCCGATCGCGAAAGCAGCCAGGGCAACGGGCAACACGAAGACAAACATGAAGCGCCACGAGAAGTTGTCCAAGATGATGCCGGAAACGGTGGGGCCCATGGCCGGAGCGACAGAGATGGCGATGCTGACGTTGCCCATGACGGCACCACGTTTGGACATCGGCACCAGCGTAAGGATGGTGGTCATCAGCAGCGGCAGCATGATGGCGGTACCACCGGCCTGGACAATGCGTGCCAGCAGCAACACCAGGAATCCCGGTGCCAGTGCTGCCATGAGGGTTCCGCCGCTGAAGAGTCCCATGGCCAGCATGAAGGCACCGCGGGTGCTCATCCGTTGCAGGATGAATCCAGTGGTGGGGATGACCACGGCCATGGTCAGCATGAAGCCGGTAGCCAGCCACTGCACGGTGGAAGCGCTCACCTGAAGGTCGATCATGAGTCGCTGGAGGGCGACGTTCATGATGGTCTCGTTGAGGATCACCACGAACGTGGCAACAAGCAACGTGACAATAACCGTGACGGATTCACGGGACATCTTCCCGGACACCGGAGCGTTCGAGACCGGGGCGTTCGAAACCGGCGCCTGCGACGCCGGGGCCTGCGGTGGTGCCGCCTCTGCGGAGGTGACGGTACCGGAAGCGCCGGATTCAGGATTGCCGTTGGCGTCGGACGTGACGTCGGTAGACATGAGGATTCCCCAAGGTTTGGATTTGGTGTCCGGCGATCTGTGCCGGTGAAGACTAAAACAGTCTAAACGCCCATCCAATTCCCGTCAGTAGAAAAATTCCTAACGCTAGGAGAACAAAGGTGCGTTGTCGATGAGCCGCACCGGCCCCACCTTGGCGGCGATGATCGCCAGACCCTCACCGCGGAAGGGGGTCTCCTTGCAGTTCTCTGCGAGCGGTTCCAGCGTGGTGGGATCAACGACGTCGAAGTAGTCCAGTTCCACCAGCGGCTGGGATTCAACAAGCGCGACGGCGGAATCGAGGTCAAGCGGTTGGTGCGCATTCGCGCGGGACTCAATGAGGCGTAAAGCCCGCGACAATACCAGGGCAGCGTCGCGCTCCTCATCCGAGAGGAAGCGATTGCGGCTCGACAACGCCAAACCGTCCTCGCTCCGAACGATGGGTACAGGAACGATCTCCACAGGGAAGTTCAGGTCCGCAACCATACGCTTCACCAACGCCAACTGTTGTGCGTCCTTCTGGCCGAAGTACGCCCGGTAGGCCGCCGTCGTGCCGTCCGCAGCAACTCCTCCCGGGAGTCCGTAATGCAGCAACTTGGCCACCACTGTGAGGGCGCCGTCGAAGTGCCCGGGGCGTGAGGCGCCTTCCCACTTATCGCCCAGGGGGCCGGACGTCACCCGCACCAGCGGCTGGCCGCCGGGATACACCTCGTCCACGGACGGCGCGAAAACCAAGTCCACGCCTTCGGCATCAAGCAGGGCCATGTCGGCGTCGAGCGTGCGTGGGTAGCGGTCCAGGTCCACAGCATCACCGAACTGCAAGGGGTTCACGAAAATGGTGGCCACCACCACGTCATTCTCCGCCACGGCAGTCCGGGCCAGGGCGGCGTGGCCTGAGTGCAGTGCGCCCATGGTGGGCACCAAGCCTTGGGAATGTCCGCCTTTAAGAGCCAGGAGCCGGGCACTTTCGGCGCGCAGTTCCGCCGCAGTGGTCACGAGTTTGATGGCCATGCTGTTCAGTTTCCTTCCGGCGCCTTGGGGTCGGTGCCCAAAGCTTCGTCAATCTCATCCAGTTGTTCCGGGCGCAGCAGTCCGCGGTTTACCGCCCGGCGGGCGGTGGCCTGCGCCATGGCTTGATAGGCCGCGAGTACATCGCCGCCCGCACCGCCGTCGTACTCTTTCAGAGCCTGGGCATGAGCCGTAACGGTGCCGACATCCCCACGCGCCACGGGACCGGTCAGTGCGGATTCACCGGAGGCAAGCGCGTTCTCCAGCGTCGCGCGCAACAGCGGGCCAAGCATGGACTCAGGATTCTCGACGCCGATCTCCCGCAGCATCTGCGACGCCTGCGCCACCAGCGTGACCATGTGGTTCGAGCTATGCGCGAGTGATGCGTGATAGAGCGTGCGATCGGCCTCAGCAATGGCCACGGGTTCCGCACCCATCTCCACCACAAGGGCCTGGGCGATCGGAAGCATGGCAGCGTCGGCCGTGACACCGAACGTGCAGTCCAGGAGCCGGGTCAGGTCCAAGCTCATGCCGGTAAAGGTCATGGCCGGGTGCAGGGCCAGCGGAATCGCACCCGCTGCCCGGACCGGGTTGAGGATTCCGACGCCGAACCGGCCTGACGTATGCGCCACCAGCTGCCCGGGCTGCCAGGCGCCGAGCTTGGCCAGTCCCGCGACCAACTCACCCAAGGCATCGTCAGGGACGGCCAGCAGTACCAGCTCGGAGCGTTCCACGATGTCCTGGATTTCCAGGACCGGAACGCCGGGCAACAGGGTCTCTGCCCGCTCGCGGCTCGCCTCGGACACAGCAGAAACTCCGACGACGGCGTGCTCGGCCGCGCGCAAAGCGGCACCAAGGACGGCACCCACCTTGCCGGCGCCGATGATTCCGACACCGAGTCTTCCTGGCCTAGCCATCGTGGCGTTCCTCCTGTTGTGGTGAAGTACGGGGATGCATGTCTGATTCCGGCTGCGCTGGTTGGCCGGGCTGCGCGGGTTGGCCGGGCTGCGCGGGTTCTTCTGCCAGAGTGGCGGCGACCTCCGGGGCTTGCGGAGCCACCTGAGCCAGCCATTGTTCGCTGGTTTGCCGCTTCCGTGCTTCCCTGGCCCGGGCAGACTGCTGATCGAAAAGTTCCACAGCCTGCTCTACGCCCGCTTGGAACACTCGCGGAGAAACGGGACCGGCAGTGGTGTGGAGGACAAGATCAGCCACACCGAATCGCCTCGCCCATGGGCCTTGGTGCAGGGCCATGGATTGCGTCCGCTGATGCGGAACCATCACCAGCGTGTGCCACCAGCGACCGGAACGGATCAGCAACGCCGTTTTGGTGGCAAGGAATCCGTTGCGTCGCCAGCCCAGCGGGGCCAGCAAGCGTGCACGGCGGGGAGTGGTTGTGAAGCCATCGCTCGTCGATGAGCTGGTTTCCACCGGCCCCAGCCCGTCAAGCCCTGCAGTGAATACCTGTTCCGGATCCTCAACTCCAGGATCAGGCAACACCAACGACATCATCCGCAAAACGTCCGGCTTCAGGCCAACGGGCAGCAGCATGGTGCGGGCAGCACCTTCGGTACTCCCTGACACTCCATACCCCGCGACGTTCACGTGGATCCGGTACCAACCGAAAACCCTCCACAGCGGCGGTTGGGTCACCATGAGCGCCTGAATACGTCCGGGTGGCACAGTCTGCGCCTGTGTATCCAGGAGACCGTAGCGGAGTCGGATACCGTCCGGCGAAATTGCCGCCGTGAAGTTGTAACCCTTGTTGAAGGAGCTCCAGTACGCTGCGCCGATTCCCAGGACGCCGGGGATAAGCGCCAGAAAGAGCGTCTGGTTCTGCGTGAAAACGGAGACTGCAACCACCACGGCCGCGCCCGCCAGGATTCCGACGGTCTGCTCGCTGAGAAGCAAGGACCCGACGAGACGGGACGGCGGCACGGACAACACAACATGCTCGGGAGCTTCCGGAATTTCCTCCGTGGTCTCTGGTCCGCTGACCACACCTGCCGCCCGCGCAAGGATGGTGGCACGCAGCTTTTTTGCCTTGTCCAGCGGAAGGTAAGCCAGGCGCACGGCCGATTCGCCGGCGTCGGCCACTTCAAACTTGAGTTCAGCGAGCCCGAAGATGCGTGCCAAAAGCGGCTGCACTATGTCGATTGCCTGTACGCGGTCCAGCCTGGCCTGCCGTTGCTGCTTGAACAGGAAGCCGGTGTTGACGCGGACATACCCCTCAGCCACTTGATAGCGGGTGAAGTACCAGCTGAGAATGAAACCGCCTACCGTCAGCAGTAACACCACGGCGCCGCCAGCCAGAAGCCACGGCACCCGGCCGCTGAGGTTCGGATCCATGAAATCCCGGCCCTGCAGCATCCGCTCGAAAGCATCACGGCCAAAGAAGAACCCGACGGCGGCAAGCGCCACCCAGCCCCGAACGAACGGTGACGCAGGGTGGACGCGGTTCCAATCGCCGTCGACCGTTGGTTCCGGCTTGCCAGGGAGGCTCTCAGTGGCGTCGTTCTCCAGGCTCACAGCCCGGCCAACCTGGCTTCTCCGCGAGCCGAAAGCTGCTCGCGCAAGCGTGCCCCTTCTGCTGAGGGAAGCCCAGGCAAGTGCGCGTTGGTTCCCGCCGAGGCCGTGTGGAGTTTAAGGGTGCACAGCCCCAGGCTGCGTTCAACGGGACCAACCGCGACGTCCACGTATTGCATCCGGCCGTAAGGGACCACCATGGTTCGCTGGAAGAAGATGCCACGGCGGATGAGGAGGTCGTCATCGCGCTCGGCATAGCCGATTGCACGTACTTGGCGGGGAATCAACACCAGCCGCCACAGCGCCAACACCAACATCACCGCGGGGACCGTGATGGCCAGCCACAACGGCGGCCACCGCCACCAGCCAAGCAGCACAAAAACAAGAGGCAAACTGAGGACCGCCAGCAAGATGACATTGCCGATGGCCCACTCCACCAAGCGAACCGTGACGTACTTCGGGGACACCCGCAGCCACTGGACGCCGGGAGGGTCAATCGCCTCGGTATGCATATTCGCCTTCACCTTTAGTTTCGCCGCGGCGGGTTTCCGGTCCGGCGGTACCACCTTCGAGATCCTCGGGTGGGATCCGGCAGAACCTCTCCACCACCACTCCGACGACAACCATTACCACGCCACCGCCACCCATCAGCAGGGCGTTCCACAGAACGCCCTCACCTCCGCGCAAACCGCCAATACGGAGAAGATCCACCGCGATCCCCGCATGCCAGCCAAGAAGCAGAGTCCCGGCGTAAGCGCAGGCCTGGGCCAGAATCAACGTCCTTGCCGCCAGGATCGGGTTGAGCAGGTTCTTCTTCTTGCCGTTGCGCCAACGCAGCACACGGATGCCCATGATCAGCGTCAGCCCGGCGATGACCGCCATGGTGATGAGCGCCGAGACCGGCAACACAGGGGTTGGCATGCTGAAACGGTTGGTGGTGAGTGTGGCCAACCAACCAATCACGGCGGCGATGACGGCGATGAGCAAAAGAACTACCGGGCGCATTGCCTTCATGACTGCTCCACTGCCCCGTTTGCCGGTACACCAGCCACGTCACCGAAACCGTCGAAGCGCCGGATGTCAGGCATGTCAGCGGCGACGGCGGCGAGTTCAGCCACGCTCCGGCCGTTCAGTGTGGCGTGCGGCTCCAGCAGGGACCACGGGTAGAGCACGAAAGCCCGTTCAGCTGCCCGCGGATGCGGAATGGTCAGAACGGGGTCTTCGCTGACAGTGTCGCCGAACAGGATGATGTCCACATCCAGCGTCCTGGGACCCCAGCGAACCTCACGGGTGCGGTGATGCTTCTGCTCGACAGCATGGCAGTGCTCCAGGAGCTCCATTGGAGTCAGCGTGGTCTCCACAGCCATGACCATGTTCAGGAAATCAGGTTGGCCCTCGGGACCGCCCACAGCCTTGGTCTGCACCACCGGCGAGACACCCAAGAGGCGCACCTCCGGCGGGTCCACCAGATCCGCCACGGCTGTGGAAAGTGTGTCGTTGCGCTCCCCCAGGTTGCTGCCAAGGGCCACGATGGCCTTGGTATAGCCGGCACTCATGGTCTCTCCCGATGGACGCTGACAGTTACGTCGCCAAACGGGACCTCGATGGGCGCCTTGGGTTTGTGAACGGTGATATCAACGGCCGCTACCTTGTAGTTCTCAAGGATGCCCTCGGCAATCCGGACCGCCAAGCCCTCAATGAGGTTCAAGGGCTCGCCCTCGATGTGCTTGGTAATCAGTTCAGCCACTTCACCGTAATGAGCCGTGTACTGCAGATCGTCCGTCTCAGCAGCTTTGGTGAAGTCCGTGTACAGCACGGCGTCCACAACAAAGGGCTGGCCGTCACGGCGTTCGAAATCGAACACCCCGTGATAACCGACGGCGGTGACGCCGGTCAGCGTGATCCTGTCCACAGCGGTATCCAATCAGCGGGAAATGCGGGCGGAAACCTTGACGGCGTCAAGGCTGGGGCCGACGTCGTGAACGCGGACAGCCCAAGCGCCCTTGGTGGCGCTCAAAGCGGTGATGGCAGCCGTCGCGGCGTCGCGCTCCAAGGGTGCAGCCGACTTTCCAGCCACTGTGAGAAGCGAACCGAGGAAGCGCTTGCGTGAAGCAGCAACCATCACCTTGTGGCCCAGCGAGAAAAGCTGATCCAGGTTCCGGAGGATTTCCCAGTTCTGCTCTTCATTCTTGGAGAAACCAACGCCGGGATCGATGATGATCTGCTCCGGCGCAACACCTGCCGCGTACAGCTTGTCGCGGACGCCGCTGAGCTCCGCCACCACGTCCTCGGTCACGTTGTTGTAGTCCGTGAGGCTGTCCATGGTCCGGGCGTCGCCACGGCGGTGCGTCAGGATGTACGGAACCTTGGTCCGGGCAACGAGCTCGGGCATGTCCGGTTCAATCGTCAGACCGGAGACATCGTTAATAATGGCCGCACCCGCCTCAATGGCAGCCGCCGCGGTGGACGTGTGCATAGTGTCGATGCTGACCAGCGCGCCGGCCTTCACCAGCGCCTGAATCACGGGGATGACGCGACTCTGTTCTTCCTCCGGAGAAACCGGTTCAGCGCCCGAGCGGGTGGATTCACCACCGACGTCGATGATGTCCGCGCCTGCGTAAAACATCCGCAGGCCGAGCGCGATGGCAGTGTCCGGTGTCCGGTGAGTACCGCCGTCGCTGAAGGAATCCGGGGTGACATTGAGGATTCCCATAACGAGCGTGCGATCCGTCGGCAGGTCCTCGAACCTGGCCGCGGGGCGCGGTTTACGGAGAATCGGCAACGGGCTTGTGGCCGGGCCGGTTCCGGGTGCTGCAGCGAGGGAGTCCATAGTGCTTTACCTTCCGAGTATGAGGCTCATGGCCTCGGCGCGGGTGGCCGGGTCATGGAGTTGACCGCGCACCGCACTGGTGACGGTCTTTGCGCCGGGCTTGCGAATGCCGCGCATGGACATGCACATGTGTTCACATTCGACGACGACAATCGCGCCGCGGGGGTTGAGGTGCTTCACAAGCGCCTCAACGATCTGCGTAGTGAGGCGTTCCTGCACCTGAGGCCGCCGCGCATAGATATCCACGAGTCGCGCCAACTTGCTCAGGCCGGTCACTTTGCCGTCATGTGACGGAATATAACCAACATGCGCCACTCCGTGGAACGGCACCAAGTGATGCTCACACGTGGAGTAGAAGGGAATGTCCTTCACCAGGACAAGCTCTTCATGGTCTAGGTCAAACGTGGTGGAGAGGACATCCGCAGGGTGCTGGTGCAGACCTGCAAAGACCTCGGCGTAAGCCTTGGCCACACGCTTGGGCGTGTCCAGGAGGCCCCCACGCTCAGGATCTTCACCTATTGCCAGGAGGATCTCGCGGACAGCCGCTTCAATGCGCGGCCGGTCCACTTTGTGGCCGTGCGTGGAGCCCGCGGCGGAACCGTGGGCGGCGGCGAGGTCGTCGTCGTCGTCGTCGAAATGAGTCACAGCAGAAAGCTTAGCCGTGATGCGGGTGGTCGTTGCCGCCGTCGGGCTGCGGGGCTTGGAATGAATCCTGGCTGCTGACTCCCTGGGCGTGCGGGGCTACGACGTCCAAAGGCTCGTCCAAGCGGGCCTTCTTGGCCTCTTCCTGGGCTTCGCGTTCAGCCTTCTCGGCGCGGCTCTCTACAGGAGGAATCGACTGCACCGGACGGGATTCCTTGGACAGCCAGATCTCGCGGAAATCGCGCTTCCGGATGTCGTGGAAGATGTCAGCGATTTCCTGCTGGTTCAGGGTTTCGCGCTCCAGCAGCTCCAAGGCCAACCGGTCCAGGACGTCGCGGTTCTCCGTGAGGATGGCGTAAGCCTCGTCATGTGCCTGGTCGATCAGACGACGAACTTCCTCATCCACAACGTAGGCGATCTGATCGGAGAAGTTGCGTTCCTGAGCGGCGTCGCGGCCGAGGAACGGCTCACCGCCACCCTGGCCCAACTTCACGGCACCAACACGCTCGCTCATGCCGTACTGCGTGACCATCTTCCGGGCCGTGGCGGTGGCCTTCTCGATGTCGTTGGAGGCTCCTGTGGAGGGGTCGTGGAACACGATTTCCTCCGCAACACGGCCGCCCATGGCGTAGGCCATCTGGTCCAGCAGCTCGTTGCGGGTGACCGAGTACTTGTCATCCTCAGGGATCACCATGGTGTAGCCGAGAGCACGGCCGCGGGGAAGGATGGTGATCTTGGTGACCGGGGCGGAGTTACGCAATGCGGCAGCAACGAGTGCGTGGCCGCCTTCGTGGTACGCGGTGATCTTGCGCTCGAGTTCCTTCATGACGCGGCTGCGCTTCTGCGGGCCTGCCATGACGCGGTCGATTGCCTCGTCCAGCGCGCGGTCGTCAATCAGGTTGGCATTGGAACGTGCAGTCAACAACGCAGCTTCGTTCAGGACGTTGGCCAGGTCCGCACCCGTGTAACCGGGAGTCTTCTTGGCAACACCCTTGAGATCGATTCCCGGCGCCATCGGCTTGCCCTTGGCGTGGACGTTGAGGATCTGTTCACGGCCAATCATGTCCGGTGCTTCCACGGTGATCTGGCGATCGAAACGGCCCGGGCGCAGCAGCGCAGGGTCCAGGACGTCAGGCCGGTTGGTGGCAGCGATGAGGATGACGTTGGTCTTGACGTCGAAGCCGTCCATCTCAACGAGGAGCTGGTTCAGGGTCTGCTCGCGCTCATCATTGCCGCCGCCGATGCCGGCACCACGGTGACGTCCAACGGCGTCGATTTCATCAACGAAGATGATGGCCGGGGAGCTTGCTTTGGCCTGCTCGAAAAGGTCGCGAACACGTGAAGCACCAACGCCGACGAACATTTCAACGAAGTCCGAGCCGGAGATGGAGAAGAACGGAACGCCGGCCTCACCGGCAACAGCGCGTGCCAGCAGCGTCTTACCGGTACCTGGAGGGCCATAGAGCAGCACACCCTTAGGGATCTTGGCACCAACGGCCTGGAACTTGGCCGGCTCCTGGAGGAACTCCTTGATTTCCTGGAGCTCTTCCACTGCCTCGTCAGCGCCGGCGACGTCAGAGAAGGTCACCTGGGGCATGTCCTTGTTGACCAGTTTGGCCTTGGACTTACCGAACTGCATCACCTTGGAGCCGCCGCCCTGCATGCGCGAAAGCAGGAACCAGAAAAGCACACCCAGGAGCAGTACAGGGATCAGCAAGGAGAACAAACCGGAGAACCAGTTATTCTCCACCGGCTGGTCCGTGAAGCCCTTGTCCGGGTTGGCGTTGGTGACAGCCTTGACCACGTCCGGACCACGATCCGTCACGTAGAAGAACTGAACGTTCTTGCCCTTGTCCTGGCCATCCAGGTTCAGGTTGTCCTTAAGCACCAGGTCAACGCGGTTCTCGGCGTCGAAAATCTTGGCCTGCTCAACCTTCCCGCTTTGGGAAAGGAGTTCGAGGCCTTCCTTGGTGTCAATGCGCGTGGAACCGCCCGGAGCCAGTGTTGCGAATGCCACCAGGAGCAAGCCAACAACGACAACAATCCAGATGCCCGGGCCCTTGAAGAAACTCTTAGCTTTCATCTGATCGGGGTTTTGCCCCGTCCCTCCTGGTAGTGCTGCAAGGCGCAACTTCTGCGCGCGAGTGGTGCTGCTTCAGTTTCAAGCTATACACCGTTCCCAGTAATTCACGCATTGGAAAGTGCAAAAGTTCCCTCTGGGCGTACACAGGATACTCGCGTTGCGTGTGCTGGAACAGGGTTTTCTGCGTTGCTCTGGTGATGCGGAGCGTTGCTCTGGTGATGCGGAGCAGTGTTGCCTGCGCGCGGAACAGGGCACCCAACGGAGTCAGGCTGCGACTGGAAGCACCAGCAGGTAACCAGTGGGCAGGTCCGTGCTCCAGCGCCGGGGCTCACGGACCACGAATTGTGTGGCCAGCTGCTCCGGAGTGAGCAAACTGTTGGGCTCCGGTGAGGCTCCCCACTGCCCGCTGCCGTGAGGGTAGAGCGGATCCAAGACACGAATCCCCGTCACCTGGAACTCCGCGAACTGCGCGGGATCACCCATGGACTCAAAGCCGCTCATCACCCAAGCGTGCCGACCGCTCCACATGACCAATCCCACCGGCCGGCCAGTTTCGGCTATTGCTCGCGACGCCGTCTGCAACGCGTCCTCGTAACTCGCAATACTCACCACCGCGTACGGGCCCATTCCAACTTCAGTCAACACCTGTGCCCAGCCCCTCGGGTTGGCACCGTTGAATGAATTCGAGGACCGCGCACGGGCCATCTCCCACAACTCGCTTTGCTGTGCGGAGGACGCCCATGTTCCACCGCCGGTGTCATCGATGAGGTTGTGTGCCATTTGGATGCTCGCGGCAACACACCAGTCAAAGGTGTACTGCGGGACGAAGTCACCCTCCTGGTAAAGGTTGAGGGCAAAGGCCTGAGGCACAGCGGGTGGAGGTGCGGGCGGCGCGGGCTGCGGCGGCGTGGCGGGCTGCGGTGGCACAGGAGTTTGAGTGGCGTTCGTTGACGGAGCGGACGAGGACGCAATTGGCTGCCCGGAATCGGTCTCAGTGAGATCGACCGCAGGAGTGCAGGCCGTGAGGAGAGTCGCCATGACGGCGAACCACGTCAAGAGACGGGCGGGGGCACCGGTCATGGTCCAGTTTAGCGCGAGGGCTTGCCGCAGCGGCAGGGTTCACGAACCGGATACACGCGCCCGCCACCGCCAATCGCACCCCTTAAGCGCCAACGCCGCACCCAGTCCCGCCACGCGCACCAGAGGTTACGGGTGCAATCGGCGGAAAAGGGCGCGGCGGCGGTGTGAAGAGGTGAAGCGGAGAGGCCTACTCGTAAACGTGCGGAGCCAAGGTGCCCACGAAGTCCAGGTTGCGGTACTTCTCGGCGTAATCCAGGCCGTAGCCCACCACGAATTCGTTAGGGATGTCGTATCCGACGTACTTGACGTCGATTTCCACCTTGGCGGCGGTCGGCTTGCGGAAAGCCGTGCAGATTTCGACGCTTGCCGTGCCGCGGGATTCAAGGTTGGACTTGAGCCAGGACAGGGTCAGGCCGGAGTCAATGATGTCCTCGACAATCAGGACGTCCTTGCCCATGAGGTCGGTGTCGAGGTCCTTCAGGATCCGGACAACACCTGAGGACTGAGTACCCGAGCCGTAGGATGAGACCGCCATCCAGTCCATGCTCACGTGGCTGTGCAGCGCACGCGCCAGGTCAGCCATGACCATGACCGCACCCTTAAGGACACCGACAACGAGGATGTCACGGCCTTCGTAGTCTTTGTCGATCTGCGCCGCAAGTTCCGCGATACGCGTCTGGATTTGCTCTTTGGTGTAAAGAACGTGCTTGAGATCTGCCTGGACGTCGTTTGAATCCACCAATGGCTCCTGTTTTGATGCTCGGTGCGGCTACTGTTGGGACGGTTTCTGATGCCGGAATACTAGCTTCCCACAGGGGGAGGCCAGTCGGGGAACGCCGTCAACCGCAGCACCCGCCGAAACTGCCGACGAAGCACCCGCGGAAACAGCGCGTTCCTGCTCCAAATCATTGAGTGATAAGCGGTACACACTGACGTGGCCGGGAAGCTCCACGGGCCCCGCCGACCCTTGCCGGCGAAGCAGCGCTTCCGCAGCGTGAAGGCGCCCGTAGCCGGGTTGTTGACCGCCGACGTCGGCCGCCGCCTTCGCGATGACGCGGAACCGGAGCGCTGCAGGCAGCTCACGGACGGCGTCTTCGGGAAGCCACGCATCCCTGCCTTCCCGCTGGACAAGTGAGAGATAAGTCTCGTTGGCAAGGTCTTCAAGGAAGTCTGCGTCTTGCTGCAGGATTGCAGCGGTCCTCGCCAGCGATTCAGCGACCCCCGGGCCGAGCTTTTCCTCCAACACCGGCATCACTTCCACCCGGGTCCTGGAACGGGCAAAGGCGGGATCGGCGTTACTCGGATCATGCCAGGGGTTCAGTTCTTCAACCTCGCAGATTTCCAGGGACTCTTCGCGTCGCAGTCCAAGGAAGGGCCGGAGCAGACGGCCGCGGGCGGGCCGCATGCCGGCCAGCGAGCGCGTTCCGGACCCACGGGCCAAGCCCAAAAGCACCTGCTCTGCTTGGTCGTCCAAAGTGTGGCCGAGCAGGATCGCGTCACAGCCAAAGTCATCAGCAGCGGATTCCAACGCAGCGTGACGGGCATCCCTGGCCGCTGCCTCGGGCCCAAAGCCTGTTGCCGCAACGTCCACTGTGCGCACTTCCACCGGAGACAGACCAAGTTCGCCCAGCACGGCGGCGGTGCGGGAGGCGACTTCCGCAGAGCCCTCCTGCAGCTGATGATCCACCACCACACCGGCAACGTTCACCGGGTGTCCGTCCACGTGGCCACGCCTGGCGAAGTACGCGGCGATGGCGGCCAGAGCCAAGGAATCCGGGCCGCCACTACAGGCAACCAGCACATGTGAGGGGTAGCCCGCAGAGGCCAGGGCGTTCTGCAACTGCTTTCGCGCTTTGCCGACGACGGGCGCCAAACGCCCTGGCCGGCGTCGACCTTTAGCCACGGAACCAGCTACGGAACCGACGCCGGAGCCAGAACCGGAAGGAACGCTCAAAGCCCCATCCGCTCAAGCCACAGCTTGGAGTTGTGGATCTCTTCTTCGGTGGGCAGGTACTCGGCGGATTCCCAGACGTGGTTGAAACCCTCCATGCCGGCCACGGCAACCACTTCGCGGACAAACTTGGCGCCGTCGGTGTACTGGCGCATCTTGGCGTCAAGGCCCAGGAGGTTGCGGATGAACTTCTCCACCACGCCGCGGTCCTTGCCGCGCTCATTGAAGCGCTGGCGAATGGTCTTAACGGAGGGGACGATGCTCGAATCCACGGCGTCCATCACCACGTTGGCGTGACCCTCAAGAAGGCTCATGACGGCAGTGATGTGGGACAGAGACGCTTTTTCCTCCGGGTTCTGGAGGAGGTCCAGGATGGCGCCACGGCCCGGCGTCTTCTCGGTGGGGTTACGGTCCCGCAGGGACTTGGCCACAGCGCCGGCGCGTTCAACCAGCGTATCCATGTTGCCCAGAAGATTGCCGCTGAGCTTCTCGATCTCGTCCAGCATGTGGTGCCGGAGCCACGGTGCGGCCGCGAACTGGACCCGGTGAGTCTGTTCGTGCAGGCAAACCCAGAGACGGAAGTCGTCCGGGTGGACGTTGAGTTCACGCTCCACGGAGATGATGTTCGGCGCCACCAACAGGAGCCGGCCGCCCGGGGGAACGTTGGAATCCGGGGCCAGGGCGGCAAAAGGATCGTACTGGCCGAGGACTTTGCTGGAGAGGAACGCAAGCACTGTGCCGAGCTGGGCACCGGTGATGGCACCGCTGGCGGCCGCTGCGGCGGGGGTCATGGACACTCCGCTGCGGCTGTCCAGCATCTTTTTCAGCGCGGGTTGGAGCATCACGGCGAAACTCTGCGTGTTGGCCTTGGACCACGAGGCCCGGTCCACAACAAGAACGTGCGAATCACGCAGGTCTCTCGCGGCATCCAAGCCGGTGATGTCGTGCACGTGCGGGACGGAGATATCCGCGTTGAAGCGCAGATTATCCACGGCCTTGCTAATCTCCCCGGCGCTCAGCTCCGGGCCGGGAGGGGCAAGCCGGGCAGCCGTAGAGGCGGCCAGGTCCCAATTGATCAGGGACGGGGCCCCTGCTGACGAATCTCGGGCAGATGACACCATACGGTCCATCAGACCACATGCGACTGACAGTGAGCCTTAAGTTCGCTCCGCGCGGAGGACTCAGCCCCGGCATCCGCACGCGGCAAGTACCGACGCCGAACGGTCCATTGCCACTTTGTTGCCCGCAGCACCGGGGTCCAGCCCATTGCCGATGAACGAGAACACCAGCAGCCGGCCATCAGCATCCACCACGTAACCGCTCAACGCGATCACGGTATTCAGGGTCCCGGTCTTGGCGCGTACCAGCCCGGCGCCCTCGGATGTTCCGGCGTCGAGGTACCTGTCATCCAGGGTCCCGGTGAGTCCGGCTACCGGGAAACCGTCGAGCGCGGTCCGCAGGGCAAGGTCCGGCCCGCTGGTGATGGCGCGAACAACCTCGGCAAACTGGTGGGCGGTGACCTGGTTCTCCAAGGCAAGGCCCGAAACGTCGGCCAACTGCATCGAGTCCGTGGCGATCCCCAACTCCCCCAGCCTTTGCCGCACGGCCGCAGTGGCGCCGTCGTACGTTCCAGCCTGGCCGGACGCCAAGGCGGTCATACGCCCCAGCGCTTCGGCGAGGAAGTTATCCGAGGACTCAAGCATGAGGTCCACCTGCTCGCTGACGGTGGCCGACTCGGCAGCAGCCAACACTTTGGCGGGGAGGCCTTTGCCGCGTTCGACGCCGGGAGTCACCGCAACACCGGCAGCCGCCAACTGCTCGGCGAACGCCTGCGCGGTGGTGATGGCGGAATCCTGGGGCCTGGGTCCGGTAAGAACGTCGGGGCTGTACCGGCCGGAGTTCAACGCCAAGGAGAACAGCGGCGCGGTCTCTCCGGCCGCGACGTCGTCCAGGCTCCAGGCCGGGTTGAGGGGTGCGCCGGTAAAGAGGGAGTCGTCAACGCGTAGGGTGACCGGTCCCGTCACCCCGGCCGCGGCCAAAGCGGCAGCCGTGTCCGCAGCCAATGATGCGAGTCCTGCCCGCCCAAGAACGGCGGTGGGTTCTGAGGCGCCGGAACCCAGCAGCACATCCCCTCCCCCGGTCAGCACCACTGTGGAGGGATCATCGGATGCGAGCACACGGGTGGTGAACCGGGATTCCGGACCGAGCGCCTTCAAGGCGGCGACGGCGGTCAGCAGCTTCATGTTCGAGGCCGGGATGCGGTTGGCGTTGGCGTCCCGGTCGAAGAGAACTTGACCGGTGGATGCGTCCAACACCACGCCGCTGATGCTGCCCGCACCATCTGGTTTGAGCGTGGCGTCGAGGAGTTTCGCCACCTGGGCAGGCACAGGCAAGGGCGCCCGGGCATCCAAGGGAAGCACACTGTTGACCTCGGAAAGGCGGTCCGGCACCTTCTGCCAGACGGGGACTGGAGCCGGAGGCTTTGGGACGCTCAGCAGGCCCGGGAACATTCCCGTTGCCACCACGGCGCCAAGGCACAACAGAACAGTGGTCAGCAGCACCGGCCATGTAAAACGCCCCCACGCCGGGGAATCCCCTTTGCGGGCACCCCCGTTTTTAACGCCCATCATGGAAGTCGCTTGGTCCTGTCAGTCTTGAAATGTCCCCGCCGGTTCAAGAAACCCGGGCCTCTCGCTATATCCTCAATAGTAGTCGGCGGCGCCGGCCGCGCTTTTGCCTGCCGCGCCCCACCCACCCCCGTCAAGGAGCATTCCATGAAGCACGACGTGACCATCGAGATCCCCAAGGGATCGCGCGTCAAGTACGAAGTTGACCACGAAACCGGCCGTGTCCGCCTGGACCGCGTCCTGTTCACCTCCATGCAGTACCCCACGCACTACGGTTTCTTCGAGAACACCCTGGGCGAAGACGGCGACCCGTTGGACGCACTGGTGCTCCTGCAGGACTTCGACCTCCACCCCGGCGTCATCGTTGAATCCCGCCCCATCGGCGTCTTCAACATGACCGACGACGGCGGCGGAGACGCCAAGGTCCTCTGCGTCCCCGTTGACGCGCGTTTCGACCACATCCAGGAAGTCAGCGACGTCAGCGAATTCCTGATCAAGGAAATCGAGCACTTCTTCACTCGCTACAAGGACCTGGAGCCCGGCAAGTGGGTCAAGGCTGAAGGCTGGGGCGACCGCGCCGCTGCCGAAGCCGAGCTGGAAGCTTCCATCAAGCGTTACGTTCCGGCAGCACACTAGCTCGTCCCCGGTTCACGCCCGACGGCGGCTGGCACGGTTCCCTGCGAACCGAGCCGGCCGCCGTCGTTCTTTAACCTTTTATGCACATGGGCATGTCTCCCCATCGCGGTAGTTTGCAGCTCCGCCTAGGCTGGGACGAGACTTTTCGATGCTTGTTTACAGGGGGTTCCTCATGGCTGGGTTCTATGGCGCGGACATCGCGCAGCTTCGCAGTCTGGCTGGGGTGATGGGCAAAGCCGCCGACGCCATCAGCCTGCAAGGCACGCAGTTGTCCAACGCGATCAACTCCACCACGGCGTGGCAGGGCCGCGACGCCACCGTGTTCAAGGGCGACTGGAATTCCCAGCATCGGCAGAGCCTGGTCAAGGCCGCAAACATGCTGCGCGAGAATGCGAGCCAGCTGAAAAAGCACGCCAACCAGCAGGAATTCGCCAGCCACAATGACGGCTCGGGCACGTCAGTGGGCGTCCTCAAGGACGTCTATGACACCGCGATGGGCGTTAAGGGCCTGGCCGCGCCGCTGTGGACAGTGTACAAATACCTCAAGCTTGGCAACGCCGAATGGGTGAAGACCCGCGAAGTCCTGACCAACTGGCGGGCCGGCGGAACTGTGGTCCGCGACGCCATGACCGCGCTGCGCAATGGTGAGAAAGCCACCGACGTCCTCACTGACCTCAAAGCCAACATCCCCTACAGCCAGGCGTTCCAGGATGCCAGCAAATTCTCCAAGGGCCTCCGCGTGGCCGGAGCGTTGGCGGCGCCGCTGAACATCGTGGGTGGCATCAGCGACATGATCAACCCCCAGCACGATGGCTGGCGCGGCACCGGTGACCGCGTTGCCGGCGGCCTGTCCGTGGTTGGCGGTGTTGGAAGCATCATGCTCATGACGGCCGGCGGTGCGGCCTTGCTGGGGCCGATCGGAGCGCCGATCGTCATCGGCGCCGGCATTGTTGCCGGTGCTTGGGCACTGGGCAACCTCGTGGCCGACAACTGGGACTCCATCAGCAACTTCGCGCGCAACCCGGGCAGCTACATCGCCGACGGCGCCAAGGAGGTGGCAGGCTTCGCGAAGGACGTAGGCAGTAAGGTGGCAGACGGGGTCAGTGACGCCGCCAAGTCAGTCGGAAACTTTGTCGGAGGGATATTCGGATGACCACCAGCACCATGAAATGGACCCAGCGGGACATTGAGGCCGCAGCGAAGGTCCTGGCTACGGCCAGCGCAATCGGCGCGCCCTTGCCCACTCTGACCGATGAAGAAGTCGTGGCACTGGACGGCGTTCAGCACGAACAGCTGGTTGCCCTGCCATGGCTTTCGGCCCAGGACGCCAGCAAGGAGCTCATGTGCGCCATTGCCCTGCGCGGACTGCTGGCCAAGGAACTCGTGTACCCGGTGGTCTTCGAGGGCGAAACCGAGCCCTCACGGCTGCACGCCACCGAGGAAATCACCGGCGCGCTCACCCTCCGCCGCAGCGGCAGCAGCGTTGTCTCAGTGGAACGCACTGTTTCCACCGGCAAGCGCTGGCTCTACGGCTACCTTCACGATGACGGCGTGCTGCTGGAAGAAGTGGACGAGAGCGGCCTGCACGGCTTCACCGTGGTCACCCGCGATCAGCTGGTTCCGCGCCTGGCTGAGTTTGTGGACCCCCAGCAAGCCGCGGCCCGTGACACCGAGCCTGCCCTGTACACAGAAGCCCAGTTCGAGGCCCACGCCGCCACAGCCTTGGCCGACACTCAAGCTGCGAGCAACGTGGTGGCGTTCAACTCCGACACCAACGAGTTCCCCACCGTCACTGTTTACACCGGCCCGTCCGGCGTCCACGTGCTGACTCCGCGTGTGGAGGGATCACCGGACTCCGATCTGCCGGAGCAGGGCGGAGCCGTGACCTTCGAGTTGCAGGAAACTTCCGTTCCTTCCTTGGCTCGCGTCCTGGGCGGGTTGGCCGGCCTGGCCTGACACTCCGCTCCAAAACGTGCCGCCCAAAGCCGCATCCCGCCGTCGAGCTGAAAGCCCCTCATGAGCACTCCTAAAACCACAACCTCCACCGGCTTGGTGGATCCGCTGACCGGACGCGCTGTCCGCCGCCACACCGATACCGGCGCGTACTTCGTCAAGGCCTCCGGGACAGCCCACTTCTGGGGCCGTGTGTTGGATGCCGTGGTGTTCCTGGTGGGCTACATGGTCCTGGCCGTGATCACCGCAGTGGTCCGCGAGTCCATCATGAACAGCGGCTCGGCCTTGGGATACAACGACGGTTTGTGGCTGACGCTCTACGTGGTCCTGTGGTTTGTTGGGCTGTTTATTTACGGCATGATCTGGGGATCCGTGGGCAGTGTGGGCGATGCCGCGGCCGGTATGCGCTCTGTGCGGATCAAGAACGGCACGACGGCGGGAGCATGGTTGGGCGGTTGGCGTGCCATTTGCTGGTCTTTCTTCCCGTTCTTCGTGGTGATGCTCATTGCCTCGGCCATCAGCGGCGGCGGAGATGACACATGGGACCCGAAGTTTGCGGCTATAGACCGGCGCTCGGGAATCGCGCAAGGCCAGCAGCCCATCCCGGACCCCAAGGTAGCGGCGGCGGAGCAGGCGGCCGCGGCCGAGCG
The DNA here is from genome assembly GCF_044756605.1 of Paenarthrobacter sp. NPDC091711. Lineage (NCBI taxonomy): Bacteria > Bacillati > Actinomycetota > Actinomycetes > Micrococcales > Micrococcaceae > Paenarthrobacter > Paenarthrobacter sp. NPDC091711. The sequence continues at coordinate 159,971 of NZ_JBIVTF010000009.1, read as the reverse complement.
GCAGAACCTGCCCAACCTCTACGGCCAGCGCCCGGATGCACGGCCGTAATTGGCTGGTTCGCCGGGTTGAGCGCAGGCTCGGTCCTGAACTGGGGCAGCTCCGCTACGTAGCCTCCTCACGCAAGATCTTTTGGAAGGTCCTGCTCCCCTGCCTTGTTGTGGGTTTCGTCTTTGGGACCATCGCCGAGTTCGTCAGCCCCATCCGCTCCACGCGGGAAGCCGGACACTTCAATGACCCCGTCTTTTTTGCGTTGACGAGCATCCTTACCGGCCTGCTGCTGTGGTCCATGACCCTCTTGGGGAGCTTCCGGAAACTGCTGGTCTTCGACGGCGGGCTTGTGGCCAAATACTCCCAGGCGAGCACCCGTCTGGTATTTGCTTGGGGTGACATTGTCCCCGGGACCATCAAAGCCGTGACTACGGTGGACGGTACGGATCCCGATCGTCGCCTGACTGCCCGCCGGAAGGTTTCCTTGGGTGCAGGAGGGCGGAGTGCTCTGGTCTTCAAGGCACGTGACACGTTCTGGGTTTTTGCCTCCAACGACGACCCCGCTCCCCTGGTTCTTGCCATCCAAGGGGCCATGCAGGACGCCGGAATACCCGACGCCCCGCGGACAGCGGCAGGTGCCCTGCCCGCCGTCGTACTGACGGGGCGAACGGCGCTCGACTGAGCGGTTTCACGCAACAATGGGCGGATATGGCCCTTGCAGACCGACTACCAGCCGGTAGCATGTGATCCACTATGTTCACTCTCACCATCAACCAACGCGACAGCCGCCACGACGGCGATCTTGTGCCGCAATTGCTCAAGGACCTGCGGCACATTCCTGCGCGGCTCGACTTTGACCGATCGGTTGAGGATGAGGTTCAGGGCATCGTGGACGGCAGTCACCAAGCCGTGGAGACAGCCCTGATCGCGCTCCGGTCCGGCCAGTGGTACGTGGGCATCGGAGTGGGACCCATCAACGAACCCCTGCCCAACCTGGTCAAGGACGCATCCGGCCATGGCCTCGTGTACGCCCGGAGGGCAGTGGATCGTCTTCGCAATGGCAAAGAACGTGTCCCCGTGGCAGTTGACGGCCCCCTCGCCGCCCTGGCTTCAGAGGCTGAGGCGGTGCTGCGGCTCCTCGGACACATCGTGCAGCACCGGAGCGCAGCGGAATGGCGGGTGTTGGATCTGCTCACACCGGGTGTCCGGGGACAGCAGAAAGCGGTCGCCCAGGAGCTCGGCATCACCACGCAGGCAGTGAGCAAAGCGTTGGCCCGCGCACAGTGGGCAGAGGAACACGCCGCCCGCCCGGCCGCCGCCCGTTTGCTGCAGATGATTCTCGACGTTCGCTGATGAGATCAGCGCTGACCAGGAGGTCCCATGCCGTACACCGTTGATTTCAAGACTGTCTCTACAGTGGGCCTGGAATCCTCACCGGTAGCCGAGGCTGCCGCTGGGTTGCGTGCCAATGAGGCCCGCTATTTCCAGAATAAGTACAACCACGTCTTTGTGGTGAGCCCGGCACGTGAGGTTCCGGAGGTGGTGGACCGGGTCAGCCGGATCCTTCGGGAAGAGCGCGACATTGCTATTGAGTCCCGCCCCCTGGAGGCCACTGCTTTCCAGGTTGAAGACCTGCATATGGCCTACGTCTTCTACGAGTCAGGCCTGGCCATCAATGTGATGTACAGCCTCGAGGACGGGAAAAGGGCCGTGGGTTTCAAGCTGGCCGATGGGATGGAGATCCCCGTCGAGTTGGATGCAAAGTTCAAGTTTGCCCGGCAGAAATCGAAGCTCGCCGGAACTATCCGGGGCTCTTACTTCGTCATCAAAGGCGAGTACCCACCCGCTCCCACCCAGACGCAGGACCAACCCAACTAAGTAGCAGATCAGGCCGTTCTGAGCCCTCAGAACGACGCCAACTGCTACCCAGTTGGGTTGGCGCGGAGCGTTACTGGCTGCTGATGTTGTCCTTCGCTGTCCCGGCGCGGTCCTGGACGTCAGCGGCGGCCGCCTGACCCTCGTCCTTGACGTTGGCCGCAGCTTCCGTGGCGCTGTCCTTGACGTTCTGCACGGCATCCTGAGCGGGCTCGCGCAGGTGCTCGGCAACTTCCTGGGCTGCGTGGCTCAGCTCATCAGTCAGCGGCTGTGCTGCTTCCTTAACTGCTTGGGCAGCTTCCCGTTCCTTCTCAGACGCCGGGAACAGGGAGGCCACCAGCAACCCTGCGCCGAAGGCGATGAGGCCTGCGGCAACCGGACTGCCCTGAGCCTTACGGGTCAACACCTGAGGAGCATCGCCAAGATCCGAAACGGCGCTTGAAACATTGCCTGCGACGTCGGAAACGGCCTCGCCGGCCCGGTGGGCGGCGTTGCCTGCAGCATCGCTGGCGTCATCGCGAGCGCCGAAGACCGCAGTCTTGATCTTGTCCACCCGGCGGTTGACGATGTGCGACGGCGTGACCTTGTCAGCCACCGCATCAACATTGGTACTGAGCCGCCGGCGAGTTTCTTCGATATCGGCGCGCAGGGCGTCGGGGTTCTGCGTCATCGTGTCTCCTCAGTGTTCGGTTTCAAAGCGGGGGGTATTTCTTTGACCGTCTCAGCGGTCTGGGGCATGCCCTTAATAGCGTTAAGTTCCTTGCGGCCCTTGGCAGCCAGGACGGCTGCGACAATTCCCCAGATGACCGCGACAATGACGGCGGACCACCCGAGGCCAACAAGCTGGCCCAATGCCCACCACAGGGCAATGGACAGGAACAGCACGGTGATGTGGCCGGCATACGCGGCTCCACCCAGCATCCCCGCACCCTTGCCTGCCTTGGTGGCGGACTCCTTCAGTTCCGCCTTGGCCAGCTCCACTTCCTGCCGCATCAGCGTAGAGACATCACGCGTCAGGTCGCTCAGGAGCTCACCGAGGGGAAGAGTCTCCGCCTTCATGTGGGCTTCTGTGGGGGGCAGATCGGCGGGACTGCTCATCGGTGACCTCCATACTGGGGGTCATCGGGGTCGAGCGGTCCTGCCAGCGGATCTCCCTGAGCCTTAACGCCACCGGCCTCGGTTTCCGGGTACGGGAGCGTGGATCCTTCGTAGCCGCCGGTGGTGCCTGCGTCGTACCCGGTGGTTCCGGCGTCGTATCCAGTGGTGGTTCCGGCGTCGTATCCAGTGGTGGTTCCGGCGTCGTATCCAGTGGTGGTTCCGGCGTCGTATCCGGTGGTTCCGGCGTCGTATCCAGTGGTGGTGGCCGCACCGTATCCGGCGGTGGTGACCGTCGGTCCGGGGAGGTCCACGGCCGGAGGAGTTACCGCGCCTCCGGCGCTGGGGTTGTAGGCGGAGTGAGGTGTCCGTGCAGCATCAGCTGAACCTGCAGATCCGGCATCGGAAGCGTTGCCTGCCATGCCCCGACCCAGACGGCCCGCAAGGACACCGGCACCGGCAGCGAGCAACAGGAATGTTCCTGGCTTGCGGCGGGCGAAGCCCTTCACTTCATCCAGCAGCGAGCCGGGATCCCGGCCCTCCAGCCACTGGGCGATCGAGGAAGAACGCTGGGCTGCTTGCTGGACCAAGTCCGTAGCAACGCCACCGTTTTCGCTGGATCTAGCCATGCTGGACAGCTCGTCGGAGATGGACCGCAAGCCTTCGGCAACCCTTTGTTGCTGGGCTTGGGCTTGGTCCGTGAGTTCGCCCTTGGTTTGAGTGAGCAGCTGGCGGGCGTTCACTTTGACCTCGTGGGCCACGTGGCCAGCCTCGGACTTGGCAGTGTCCACGACACCGCTGGCGGCGTCGCCAACGGCACCGGCAACTCCTGCGGCTTCTTGCTTGGCAGTCTGGACGGTTCCGGAGTCAGCAGAACCGGCGGCTGCGCCGGTGGTGGTAGTTCCCGAAGTTTCTGTTTCAACGTCCGGCGAGTCCAGGTAGCTTCCGGTGAAGGGTTGGGTCCCGGAGTGGGTCCCTACCCTCGGCGTTGCGAAGCTTCCGTCCTGCGGAGATTGGCTCTCAGTCATTGTCGCTCTCTTTCCACAGTTGGCAGGCTGCGGACAGCAGCCGGGATAGTAAGTATCGTTACTATCAATGGGTGTGTACCCGCTTGCGGCGCTTCCAATCACCATCGGAAAGGAAATTGATGCATAGCTCACGTTCACCACTTTCCGCTCGACAGGTGACGCCATACCTGCGAACGTTGGCTTGATGAGCCAACTGCCAAGCAGGCGGCGGCTGATCCCCGCGCTTCGAAAAACCGTTACCCGCCACCGTCTCCTCTTCGCGGCCAAAACAGCCGTTGCCGCCGGGCTCGCCTGGTACCTCGCGCCCTTCATGCCAGGATCCGCAGCCGCCTATCCGTACTACGCACCCCTGGGCGCCTTGGTCAGCATGCACCCCACCGTGGCGGACTCCGCCAAGCATGGGCTGCAAAGCCTGGCGGGACTGGTCCTGGGCATTGGCATGGCCTTCGCCATCACCACTGTGGCAGCGCCCACGGCCTTGGCCGTTGCTTTGGTGGTGGGCCTGGGCGTGCTGATCGGCGGCCTTCCCCGGCTGGGCACCGCGTCCGAATGGATTCCCATGGCAGCCCTGTTCGTGCTGGTGTTGGGAGATTCAAACGCCGAAGGGTTCTCCTTTGCGTACGTCCTCCAGATGGCACTTGGCGTTACGGTCGGCTTCGCCGTGAACTGGCTGGTTTTCCCGCCTCTGCATCTCGACGACATTGATCCCGCAATCGCCGGCCACCAGGGCGCGTTGTCCCGACAACTCAAGGACATGGCCAAGGCAATGCAGGAGTCGTGGCCACCCAACCACGAGGCCTGGGCCAGCCGCAGCGACGAACTGTCCCTCACGGCGGCGGCCGTGCGGACTGCGGTGCACCAAGCTGAGCTGAGCGCCAAAGCGAACCCCCGGTCCCGCCGTCGGGCCACCCGCCTTCCGGGTGATTTGGCTGAATTGCGGACGCTCGAGCGGCTCACGTTCCACGTTCAGGACATTACCGACGTCCTGGCGAGCGCCATCTGGGAGGAAGGCGCCGGGACAGTCATCCCAGATGCCGTAGTGGGCAATCTGGCCGAGTCCCTGAATGCCGTTGCGGCCGTGATAGATCACTGGCGGGATGCGGAATCCGGCGAATTGGCCAGTCGCCTGGCGGAGGCGAAGGACAGCATCACCGCCCTCGGTGATGCTGTAGCCGAGGCGGCCGCCAACCAGTCCCCTGTCAACGCGCCGGCGTCAGTGGCCATGAGCCTGCGCCGGATCCTGACCGTGGTGTTGTCCTCCGAATAGTGGCTAGCGCGGTCTCAGCGGAGGCGAGCCCTTCCGGCCTTTTCCTGCACCGATCCCGTCCAGCATCTCCGCCAGCGCCTCCAGCGAAGAATGCTTGGGTGACCAGCCCAACATTGCGTGAGCACGAGCCGTGTCCATGATGGGCGCGTTGGCCGCCATGTCCACCCATCCGCCGTCGGTCACCTGCAGCCTGAGCCGCCAACTAACCTCGACGACGGCGCGCAGCACCGCCAGCGGGAACGGCATCACCCGCCGGGCGTTCAGTATCCACGCCAAGGCGTTGGGGTCGATGACCGGCTCGGCGGCGATGTTGAACGCGCCTTCCGCTTTGCGCTCCACCACACGCCAGTAGGCATCTGCGACGTCGGCCGTGTGGACTGCCTGGAACACCATCTCCCGGGGGATGGCGAGCAGCGGCAGCCACGGCTTCCGCGGAACCAGCCGAGGCAGAACCCGTCCCAGGAAGTATCTGCCAACCTCGCTCCCGCCACCGGCACTGAACATCAGCGCGGGGCGGAGCCGTGCCACCACAACGTCCGGGTTTTCCTTGGCAAAACCATCCAAGAGCCTTTCCTGCGCTGCCTTGTCCACGCTGTAGTGGGAACTGCGGATGCCGCCGGCAGGCCAGCCTTCCTTGATCCGCTGGTCCTTGGGTGCCGGCGAGTACGCTCCCACGGATGACGCGCACACCACGTGCCCCACTCCCGCTGTGCGCGCCGCGGCGAGCACGTGGGCTGTTCCAGCCACATTGGTCCGGCGGAGCATCTCCCGGTTGTGGTTCGGTTGAATCAGCCACGCCAAGTGAACCACGGCATCGGCTCCTGCCAAGGCTGCTTCCAAGGCAGGCTGATCCTCGGTGGCGCTGATGTCCAGGGTGTGCCACTCCACGCCGTGATACGGGGCGGCTTCCTGGTCAGGTTGACGCCGGACCACGCCCACCAGTTCCAGGTCCGCGCCCTCTTCAGACCGTGCCCTCTGGAGCCGCTTCAGCAGTTCCGTGCCGCCATGTCCTGTTGCACCGATGATCGCAATGCGCATGATTGGCTCCTCAGGCCTGCGGGGTTTCGCCCGTGGAACGGATGCGCTCCAGGACCGCTGTGGTGGAGTGCTCAGGCACATAGTCCAGGATGGTCACCGTGCCGCCGTAGCGTTCCACCGCTTCGGTTTCCTGGAGCATCTCCGGCGTGTAGTCGCCGCCTTTGGCGTAAACATCCGGTCTAAGGAGCTCTATGAGCGGGATGGGCGTGGGGGTTTCGAACACGGTGACATGGTCCACGCAGCTCAAGGCGGCGATGACTGCCGCCCGGTCGGCCTCGTGGTTAACCGGCCTGTCCGGGCCCTTGAGCTTCCGCACGGAAGAATCGCTGTTCAGCGCCACCACCAGCACGTCTCCCAGTTGCTTGGCTTGGTTGAGATAGCGGGTGTGGCCACGGTGGAGGACATCGAAGCACCCGTTGGTGAGCACAATCCGCTTGCCCTCCCGGCGATGATCCTCCACCTCCCGGGCCAACTCGCGGTCCGTCAGCGCCGTATCGGCGAACCCTCGGAGGTGGTTTGCCAGTTCTTCCGTGGTGCACACGGAGGTGCCCGGCCTGTGCACAACGACGTCTGCGGCGGCTTGGGCCAGGTCCACACTGGTGGTCAACGGCAATCCCGCGGCGCGGGCAATGGTCAGCGCCGCCACGAACGTATCTCCGGCACCGGATGCCTGCTTTTCCGCCTGCGGCCTGGCCCACGTCCGGTGGGTTGCCGGATTGTGGGTGGCGCTGTTGGGCCGGATGGTCAAGGTCCCCTCCCGGTCTAAAGTCACGACGACGGCTGCCGCACCCGATGCGCGCAGGAGCTGGTCCGAGTGGGCTTCCACGAAGGGGCACCTGGCAGCTCCCCCGGGGAATTCGGTGCCGAGCAGCCTGGCCGCTTCCTGCGCGTTCGGAGTAGCGAGATCCGGCTTGAGGTGGGCCCAACGACCTGGATAGTGGGCGTCCACTACTACCAGCGTGTTCTGCCGGACCGCCGGGAAGCCGGCCCCTGCGCCGCCGGCCCCTACACCCTCGGGCTGCGATCCCTCGGTCTGCGGCCCCAGGTTGTCGAGAATCGCGTCTCTCACGCAACCCTCCAAAGCACCCGCACCGTAGTCGCAGATGACCACGGCAGAGGAGCCGGGGAGGGCTTCGGGAAGAGCAGCGGCCATATGGCGGAGGCCATCAACAGGGACCTCACTGGCGGCGTCGTCCAAGCGCAGCATCACCTGGCCTCCGCTGCTCACACGGAATTTGGTGGTGGTAGTCATGTCCGCGTGGGACACCAAATGCGAGACGTCCACCCCCGCGGACTTGAGCTGCTCAAGGAGCGTGCGACCCCCGAAATCCTCTCCTACCAAGGAGACGAAACGCACCTCAGCCCCCATTGCGGCAAGGTTCATCGCCGTATTCGCCGCACCTCCCGGGGCGAAGTCCCGGCGCTGGACTTGAACCACAGGGGCCGGGGCTTCCCGGCAGAACCGTTCAATAGTTCCATCCCACCAACCGTCCAGGATGGAGTCGCCGATGACCGTCACAACAGGACGTGCCTCGGCCAGGCGGCCCGGCAACCAGTTAGCCAGGCCCTCTTGACTCGCCAGGCCCTCTTGATCGGCCGGTCCTTCTTGATCGGATGGGCCTTCTTGATTGGCCGGTCCCTCGTGATTCGGTAGGCCCTCTTGATTGGATAGGCGTGCCATGGGGTACCTTCCGATTGGGCTTGGAGTTTCCTGTTCTCCTCAGGTACCCCGAGGCGCGGGCTTCACACGCCGGAGCCGGGAGTTTCCGCACGGAATCACAAGAGCCCGAAGCTCCGGAAGAACCCACGCGCCGCTTTGCCAGCGAAAGGAATCAGCCATGAAAAAGCCGCTGACGACTCCAAACGTCGGCGTGGGTCCGGTGCTGGAAAAGTTCAGCAACGTCAAGCGGATAGCAGTCCTTCGGGGCGGTGGGCTGGGAGACCTGATCTATACCTACCCGGCCCTGCACGCAATGAAGAACGCCTACCCCAATGCCACCATCACGGTTTTGGGCACGCCTATCCACGCAGCGGTGGTGGCCACAACGGAAGGCCCCGTTGACGTCGTCGAGATGTTGCCCGTGGCGCGTGGTATCCACGACGGTCCGCGCAACGGCGAGCGCTTTCAGGACGATGCGGAGGACGTGGCGGCACAGGACGCCTTCATTGAGGCGATGCGTGCCAAGGAGTTCGATGTTGCGTTCCAAATGCACGGCGGCGGACGGTTTTCCAACCCTTTCCTGCTCCGCCTTGGTGCGCGGCATACCGTGGGCACGCGTACCAGGGACGCTGAGCCGTTGGAGCGGAACCTTGACTACGTCTATTACCAGAACGAACCGGACCGCTGGCTGGAGGTGGCGGGTCTCTCCGGAGCTCCGAGCATCGGTTCCCCTCCCCTGCGTCCCAGGCCTGAGCATCAGCAGAACATCGTGGGATTGCGGGATCCCCAGCGGACGTCGCTGGTAGTGGTCCACCCTGGTGCCACCGATCCGCGGAGGCGATGGCCGGCGTCGTACTTTGCGGAAGCCGTTGCGGCATTAGTGCGGGAAGGAGCCCAGGTGCTGATCGTGGGTGACCCAACAGAGAAGGCATTGGCACAGGAAGTAGCGGAGTTGGCGGCCAGCCAGCTGCCGGAGGTGAGCAGGAGCTCTGTTCGGTCCGTGGCCAGCGAGCTGGACATTGGTGATCTGGCTGCCCTGCTGGCGGATGCAACAGTCATGCTCGCCAGCGACAGCGGTCCACGGCACCTGGCCCAGGCATTGGGCACGCCCACGGTGGGGATCTTCTGGGTGGGCAACGCCATCAACGCCGGCCCCCGCGGGCGCGCCTTGCACCGCATCCAGATGTCGTGGGTTACGCAGTGCCCACGCTGCGGAGCGGACGTCACCCAGGTGGGGTGGACGGCACCGCATTGCGGCCACGACGACACTCTGATCAAGGGCATCGCCGTGGCCGACGTTGTTCAGGACGTGCTGGACCTTACGGCCACGAGCCTTCTTCTGCGGGGCAGATGAGGAGCTCACGGACCTCGCTGCCGAACGGCTGGGAAAGGGCGAACACCACGGCCTGCGCCACGTTGGCGGGGTCGTTCAGCTTGGAATCGTCCTGCGGCTTGTACTGCTCGTCGCGATCGTCAAAGAAATGGGTCTTCATGCCGCCGGGGATGATGGTGGTGACGCCGATGACACCCCCGGTTTCGGCTGCCAAGGCCCTGCTGAAGCCGATCACGCCGAACTTCGAGGCGCAATATGCCGTGGCGTCCGGGAGTGCCCGGAGACCCAGCGTGGAGGCGATGGTGATGGCCCGGCCGCGGGATCCCTTCAAATAGGGCAGCGCCGCCCGGACTACGGACACCGTGCCCAGGAGATTCACTCCGATGACCTTTTCCCATTCCTCCGCCGGGACGTCGCCCAACTTGCCGCAGCGATCAATGCCAGCGGCTGTGACCACACCGTCCAAGCCGCCCAGGGTTTCCGCGGCCTCTTTGACGGCAGCTTCCACGGCTTCACGGTTGGAGACGTCCACTTCCAAGGCTTTGGCACCGGAGACACTGCTGACATCGCGGTCAAAGACAAAGGGTGTGCCGCCGGCGTCGCGGATGGCTTCCACGATCGCAGCGCCAAGGCCGGAGCCGCCTCCAGTAACGATGACGCGGCCAGGATTTTGCGTGTTCATGCGATTCCTTTCGGTTACGGGTGCGTTGTGTCAGCTGACTTTGGCCAGTGCTGCAGCCAGGCCGCTGGTGGAGCGTGCCGGGTGGAAGGGCACTGTGACGCAACGCCCTCCCCATCCCGCCACCAGGCGGGCTTCCGGCAATTCTTCGGGGGTGTAATCACCGCCCTTGACCCAGATATCGGGCCTGATTTTGCTGAGGCAGGCCTCGGGCGTGTCCTCGCCGAAGACCACCACGGCGTCAACGGATTCCAATGCCAGCAGCAACTCCGCGCGGTCTTCCACGCTGACGATCGGCCGGTGCGCGCCCTTAAGCCGGCTCACCGATTCATCGGAATTCAGGCACACGATGAGGCAATCGCCCATGCTGCGCGCGGCAGCCAGCGTCCGGGCGTGGCCGGCGTGGAGGAGGTCGAAGCAGCCACCGGTGGCTACCACCGTCCCGCCTCTGGCCCGCACGGCATGAGCCAGGTGGACGCCGTGCGGATGCAGGTCACCGGGGTCAACCAGTTCCAGTCCCTGAAGTTCGACGACGGGACTGGGCTCGTTCTCGGGGCTGGCCTCGACGACGGGACTGGCCTCGGTTGCGGGGCGCGGCTTCTGTATTCCATTCGGCGCCGGTGCGTCTGCCACCACCGCCAGCGATGCTGCTCCGCCCGCGGCGAGAAATGCTGATGCGTCCTCCACGGCCTTGGTCGCCGCCTGTTCGATGTCGAGCCCCATCCCCAAATGAACGGCGAGGCTTCCGGCCAGCCTGTCGCCGGCTCCGCACGGATCGCTGACGTTGGTCCTTGGCGCAGGGATGCCTTGAGCCACGTCACCTGCGGCGAGAAGGAGTGCCCCCTCTTCACCCTTGGTCACCAGAACGGCGCCGCTTCCCCATCTTTTGAGCAAGTACCGGCCCGCCTGTTCGGCGCCAGTGCACGACGGTTCCAAGCCACCCGCTCTCGCGGAGGCCAGAGCCTCGGCAAGGTTGGGCGTCACCACGGCCACTCCCCCCACGGGCGCGGAACCGGCAGGATGCGGGTCCCACACCACCGGGGCACACTTGGCAGCGTCGGCGAGGGCTGAACGGATGTCAGTGTTGGCCGTGATTCCCCGGCCATAGTCGGCCACCACGATGGCGTCCGCCGAGGCAATGGCAGCGAGCATTTGGGCAGTACAGGAAGGGACAGGAGCGGGCGCGCATCCTTCATCGAACCGGACCATCGGATGTGTCCCGATCCGCACGCGGGTCTTGGTGGGCGTCGGGGCGAGCGGGGCTCCCGCAAGCACCAACACGCCGGACAGTGCCCGCCTGAGGTGGCTGGCGCATGCGTCGTCCGAGAGTGCGGTGACCAGCGCGACGTCATGGCCGTCGTGTGCGAGCACGGTGGCCACCAGCCCGGCACCACCCGCACGACGCCGGATATCGGCGACGTCCACCACGGGCACCGGCGCGTCGGGGCTGAGCCGGGTGGCGGCCCCGTTGATGTCGACGTCCAGGAGGACGTCCCCCACCACGGTGATCCTCATGGCCTCCGCGCTCCAAAAGATGGTGAGCCGGATCCGGTCCGCCGGGCTACCTCGGCATCAAAAGCCCGGCACATGGCGTGGATGGCGATGAGGTGTCCTTCTTGGGCATTCGCGGAGATGGCATCAACGGTGATGGCTTGATCGCTGACATCGGCCAGCGGGTTGGGGCCGGCGCCGGTGAGTGCCCAGGTGACCATCCCGCGTTCCTTGGCGGCACGCACAGCCTTGATCAGATTGGGGCTGCGGCCGCTGGTGGAGAGGAGGACGAGGACGTCACCGGCCCGGCCGTGGGCCCTGACTTGACGGGCGAAGACTTCCTCAAAACCGTAGTCGTTGGAGAGTGCGGTGACGGCGGAGGACTCTGCGTGGAGTGAGATCGCGGAAAAGGGTGCGCGCTCCTCATCGAACCTGCCCACCAGTTCGGCAGTGAGGTGCTGCGCCTCAGCCGCTGAGCCACCGTTGCCGGCGGCCAACAAGCGTTGCCCGGACAAGAGACGCTTGGCCAGCACGGTTCCCCACTCGGACAAACGGCCCGACTGCGAGCGCAGGGAGTCCAGCGCCGGCAGGACGTTGTCCAGGTGCTTGGTCACCGCGGCGATGTGGGTGTCAGCGGGATCGGCGGCCCATCGCGCCGACGCCGTGCTCGGCACAGCGGAAGGGGCGGTGCCGTTGGTAGACACAGGACCCTTGATAGTCACGGCGCCTTTGATAGTCACAGCTTTGATAGTCACAGTGCCGTTCCTTCCAATGGCTCCAAGCTTTCGCCGGCTTGCCGGGATAGGCCTGCCGCCAAAACTGATCCGTAGGCTTTCTCGGTGACCGCGGCGATCCGTTCCCAGGAGTAGCGTGAGCGTGCCCGGCGTGCCCCGGCGCGGCCCATGTCGGCGCGAAGATCCGGATCAGCCAGCAGCTTTCCGAGCGCCTCGGCCAAGGCTTCGGGATCACGTGGCGGGACATGCAGCCCGGTTTTCTGATCCACCACCGTTTCCCGGAGGCCGCCCACGGCTGCCGCCACCACTGGGATGCCGCACGCCATGGCTTCAAGGGGCACAATGCCGAACGGTTCATACCAAGGGGCACAGACCACGGCGTCAGCGCTGCGGAAAATGCCCGGCATCGCATCCCGCGGGACCTGTCCACGCATGGTTACTTTGTCCTCCACGCCGAGTTCCTTCGCCAGGGTGTGGAGCCTTTGGGCCTCCGGGTCTTCTTCAAGCGTCAAGGCGTCGCCGGAACCCCCAACAATCAAGAGCTCAACGTCGTTGAAGCCAGCCTCGGCCAGCAGCGGAAGGGCCTGGATGATCAGGTCCACGCCCTTGCGTTGCACGAGGCGTCCCACGCTCAGGATCCGGTGCGTGCGGGTCTTGGGTTCGGCGTCGGACGTTCCGGGAAACAAGGTGAGGTCCACGCCGCAGGGTGCTATGGAAATCCTGGACCGGCTGATGCCAAGGGCCATAAGTTCGAACACCTCGTCCGGGCAGGTGGCAATGACCCAGCTGGCGGTGCGTCCTACCCACGGTTCCAGCCATTCACGGGCAGGAGGGCTGGTGTCAGCAGCGCCTTGGTGCCTCCGTTTCACCGACCCCAAAGCGTGGAAGGTCTGCACCACGGGGACGGGAAGGTCAGCGCCGGCCCGGCGGGACGCCTGGAGGGCAGCGAGCCCGGACATCCAAAAGTGAGCGTGCAGCACGTCCGGCACGTCGCCTGCCCAGTCTGCACAGATCCCGTCCGCCAGCTCTCCCATGTACGGCAGGAGATGGTCCTTGGGAATGCGTCGTGCGGGACCGGCGTCCACATGAACCACGCTGAGCCCCGGCCCAACCTGCACCTTTGCAGGAAGGTCGGGGTCGTCCCGCCGCGTGTACACCGTGACCTGATGGCCGCGATCTGCCAGGGCCGACGAAAGCGCTGCCACGTGGACGTTTTGCCCCCCGGCGTCGACGCCTCCCAACGCGGCCAGCGGACTGGCGTGTTCGGAGACCATGGAGATTTTCATGGGTGCGTCCTCTCAGTATCTTGGCGGGAATCGGTATCTTTGCGGGCGTTTGCTGTTCCGGTGTGCGGGCTGCTTCCGCTGCGCGTGCCTTTGGGGAGTTCGGCCAGGAGTTCGTCCCAGGCCCCGAGAAACTTGTCCAGTCCGTAGCGTTGCAGCGCGGCCTCGCGGGCAACCATGCCCATGGCGTAGGCGTCGTCGGGGTCATTCAGCAGCCGCCGGGCGAACCTCTGGAGATCGCCGACGTCGTTGGAGACCAAGCCTGCACCGCGCGGAATGGCGCGGCTCGCCTCGGTGGTGGCCAGCGCGAGGACGGGCATGCCAAGGTGCATGGCTTCCAGCAGCGCCAACCCGAGGGAGGTCCAGCGGAGCGGGTGGAGGTACAGCCGGCAGCGGGCCAGTTCCTGATGGAGTGTAGGAGTGGCGACGTCGCCGGCAATGCGGAGCCTTTCCTCGCTGAGGCCGAATTCTTTGAGGTTCAGTGCTTCCGGTAAGGCCTCGGTCCCCATGCCGAAGACCCGTAGCGGCGCCACGCCCGCGAATCCGGGCAAGAGATCGGTTCCGGTGACTCGACCGCGCCGGACAGGCTCGTTGACCACCACGCCCATTTCTTCCCGCTCACCGGTGTACAGATGTCCGGGATCCGGAATCCCATGCTCGATCACCGTGGTGGTTGCCGTGCCCGTGTCCCAGAAGAGCTGGTTGAAATGGGTCACGTGGACCACGGGAATGGTGTTCTGGTCCGCCAACGGGTGCAGCGTGAACGGGACGTCGCCTTTGGGGGTGTTGTGTTCCAGGTACACGGCCGGAAGGTCCACTCCCGGGCGGCGGCCGAGGCTTCGGGCAACGGCTGCGATTTCTTCCGGCCGTTGAAGGACCACGGCGTCAACGCTGGCGGGGTCCAAGGTTTCCACGTTCACGTCCTGCGCGGCGGCAGGCCACTCACGTCCGCCTCGCCCCAAACCCCATGCGCCGCCGTCGGACGATTTCGGCAGGAGGTACTCATGCCGGCCGCGGACGAATGCCTCCATCCACCCGCCGTGGACGTGCCACACCAGGATCCTCATGGCTTCCAAACCTTTCGTCGGGTGGACAGGGATGACACGCCGCCCAGGAGCCGTTCAACAGCTTCCACAACCTGCTGCGGCGTTACCGAGCTCAAACAGGGATGCCCGGCCACCGGGCAAACACGGGCTCGGGTGTTCTTGCAGAGCGCCTCCTGGTCGCCAAGGAGTTCCAGCGGGACGCCGTAGGGCGCCCAGCGGATAGCCGGAACCACCGGGGCGAACAGGCATACCACCGGCGTTCCCACCGCTGCCGCCAGATGGGCGGGGCCGGTATTGCCGGTGACCACGACGGCGGCTCCCGCCAGTACCGCTGCGAGCGTCCGCAGGTTGGTTCCGCCACCGAGGTCCAGGGCGGAGGGACCGGCCACCGTTGCCGTGAGTGAGGTTTCTCCCGGGCCGCCAGTCACCACCACCCGGTGCCCGTACGCCTCCAAAAGTTCCACGGCTGCTGCGTGATGGAGGGCGGGCCACGCCCTTGCCGAAGCAGCGGATCCTGGGTGGACAACGATGTACTGGCCCTCGTCAGCCAGGTCTTCGGCTACGCCGTCAGGGTCCGGGCCGGAGGTGATGTGCAGCTTCCCGTCGTCGCCGTTGGGCAGCACATACCCGCCGGCCTCTGCGATGGTGAGCGCCCGGACCGCTTCCGGTTGTTCCTCCGGGAAGTCCTCGCCCGGTTTGAGCCGGACGTCCAGGAGTGAGCCCGCATAGTCCGTTGATGCGCCCGTGATCTTGGTGACGCCGGCCAAGCGCAGGAGCATCGCCAGCGGAAGCGGGGACTGATGGAAGGAGGTGAGAATGACCGCTTCCTGTATCCGTGAACTGCGGACAAAGTCGATCAAGCCCCGGGTCATCTCCTCCGTGACAGGAGGCGCGGGATTCACAATCCACGGGCACGCCCACGTGTGCACTTGCGTCACCCCGGGCAGCATCTCCGCCGCGCTCGAACCTTCAGGACCGCAGAGCAGAACCACATCATTGGGTCGGCTGCCATCGGGGCGGCTCCCGTTTGCCACGGCCCGCAGTGCCGGTCCGGAAAGGAGGACATCGCCCATACTGTCCAGCCGGGCTACCAGGACGCGGCTCATAAGCGGGCATCCAGTTCGGCCAAAGCCCCGCCGGGCTCCCCGTCCGTAGCCCCTGAAAGCAGGAGGTCCACAGCCTGACCCAAGTCCTCGGCAACACAGGCGGCAGCCTCGATCTCCTCACGTCGAGTGAGCCTTGTTGGCACCAACACAGCTCTGGCCCCGGCCGCGGCAGCTGCCTCCATGTCGGCACCGATGTCGCCCACCAGCGCGGCCTCGGCAGTTTTGATACCCAAGGTGTGGCAGGCTTCCACGATCATTCCCGGCTCAGGTTTGCGGCAGGCGCAGCCTTCCTCCGGTCCGTGCGGACAGAATTCCCACACGTCGAACGGGCCCAGCAGCTGATCCACCCGCCGGTTGACGGAATGCATTTGCTCCATCGTCAACAGCCCCCGCGCCACGCCTGACTGGTTGGTCACTACTCCCGTGGCCATCCCTGCCCGACGAACCTTTTGCAATGCTTCACGGGCACCGTCCATGGGCCGCACCAGCTGCGGATCGCCGTTATACGGCACGTCAACAACCAGTGTCCCGTCGCGGTCAAACAGGACCGCCTTCAACGTTACGGTTCCTCCCATACCCGCAACGTTCCCCGCTTCTCCCGGCGCTAAACAATGCGGCCCCCAGAAGTTTCCTGCCGCTAGACTCCTAGCGGGAGGCCACCTTGGACACAGCCTTGGACAGTCATGAGAGCAACGATCAGCCCTTGCTTCTTGCCCTGCGCGCCCTGAAATTAGGGGATTTACTGGTTGCCGTCCCGGCACTCCGTGGCCTGAGTCGGGCGTTCCCCGAGCACCGGATTTTGTACGCCGCGCCGGCATGGATTGCCGAGGCTTTGGAGTTGGTGGGCGGCATTCACCACCTGCCAACCCCTGGGCTCGATGACCCCCTCAGAGTCCCCCGGGGTGCCGTGGATATCGCCGTCAACCTGCACGGGAACGGCGCTGAAAGCCGTTTGCGGATTGAGGAACTCCAAGCCAACCGGGTGGTGGCGCATGCTTCCAACGGGATGGACGGGCCGGAGTGGATCACCGGCATTCCGGAACGCGAGCGCTGGACGAGGCTGCTCAACTGGCACGGGATCGATGCCGATCCCTCGGATTATCGGTTGAACCGTCCCGCCGTCGCCTCGCCGCGGCCCGGCGCCACCGTGGTGCATGTGGGCGCGGCTTATGGCAGCAGGCTGTGGCCGGTGGAGCGGTTCGCTGACGTCGCGGTGGAACTTACCGCGGCCGGGCACGAGGTGGTTCTCACAGGCGGCACGTCCGAGCGTGGGCGCGCTGAGGAGACGGCTGCCTTGGCGAAGCTCAAAGGAGCAAACCTCGACGACGGGTTGCTGGCCGGGCGCCAAGGACTCGCCGAGTTTGCGGCCACCATTGCCGAGGCCCGCCTAGTGGTCTCTGCCGACACCGGCGCGGCGCATCTTGCGTCCGCCTATGAGCGCCCCTCGGTGGTGCTGTTCGGCCCAGCGCCCGTGGAAGAGTGGGGACCACCGCCCGGACCGCACGTGGTGCTGACCGCCGTCGAACTCCGCCGTGGTGACGTGTTTTCCGCCGATCCTGATCCGGCGCTGTTGGCCGTCAGCGTCCGCGACGTTTTGGACGCTGTGGAGGGACTGGCCTGCTAGTTGCCTGTGCTGGTGGGTGGTTAGGGGGCCGTCCCGTCCCGCAGTTGTGCTTCTTCGTCCAACAGTTGCGTTTGGAGGGACACCAGGATCTTGGCGAGCTTCCGCGAGACCTGCATCTGCGACATTCCCAGCGCCTCCGCGATGGTGGACTGCGTTTCCTCGCGGTAATAGCGGCGGTACAGCAAATGCCGGTCCGCGGCGCCGAGGCTGCGGATGGCGTTTCGCAGAGCCAGCACGTCCTCGAGCCGGTCTGTGGGGCAACCGAGGGCCGAAAGAGTGCCCTGAAGGCCGTCGCGCCCTTCGGATGCCGGGACATCGAGTGAATCCGGGCGTTTGCTGGTACCCGCCATCAATGCCTCGCGGACCTGGCACGGCTCCAGCTGCAAATCCTCCGCCACCTCTTCCGGCGACGGCGTGCGTTGCAGTGTTTGCGTCAGTTCCTCCGTCCGGGCCAGCACTTGCCGGCGGACATCCTGGATGGTCCGTGGCGGGCGCACCACCCAGCAATGGTCGCGGAGGTAGCGTTTGACCTCCCCGGCGATGGTGGGGGCTGCGTAGGCAGGGAAGCTCACGCCTTTGGCTTCGTCGTAGCCGCGCGAGGCCTTGATGAGGCCCATGTACGCAACCTGTCTGACGTCGTCGAGGTCGTGGGTGTGGGCGGAGTATCTGGCGGCAATGGACTTCGCCAGATTGAGGTGGTCCAGGACCAAACTGTCCTGGAAGCTCTCCCGAATGCTGCCTTCGGGTTTGCCTGCGGCCGTCCGGCTGTGGACGCCAAGGGGAGGGACTTGTCGCATGGGACTTCAATCCTCGAACAAGCTGGAAAGGGTGAGCCCACGGCAAGACTCCTTAAAAAGAGAAGCACACTTACTATTAGCTTTCAACGGGTCCCCGGGGTTAGTCTCAAAAGGTAGCCTCATCCACGGATCGGAGATCCACATGGAAGACCCCCAACTCGCAGAGACGAGTACGGTACTGTCCGATATCCAGGACTTGCTGCTCAGCACGCCTGACGTTGAGGCGTTCCTCGAGGAGTTGGCGCGGCACTCGGCCACCATGTTCAGCAGCCCTGACGCGGAGGTTTACTGCGGCATTACGCTGATGCGTCACCGGACAGCCGGCACGGTGGCCAGCAGCAGCGAGCGTGCAAGGCAACTGGACGAGGTTCAGTACGCATATGCCGACGGCCCCTGTCTCCACGCTTGCCGCGAAGGCACACAAGTCCATATCCCGGACTTCGAAAAAGACAACACGTGGCCCGACTACAACCAGGCCATCACCGGCCATGGCCTTCGTTCCGTACTGGCCGTTCCCTTCCCGCTTCCGGACCGCACCTCAATGGCCGGCCTCAATCTCTATTCCGATCGTCCCAACGCCTTTGACCAGGCCGCTGTACAGCGCGCAAACGACTACGTGGGGCAGGCGTCCAAAGGGCTGCAGCTGGCCGTGCTGATCGCACAGCACAGCCAAACGGCCGCCAACCTCCGGGCAGCCATGGAGTCACGGACGGTGATCGATGTCGCCACAGGCATCATCATCGCGCAGAACCGCTGCACCCAGGAGGAGGCGATGGAGCTCATCAAGAAAGCCTCCAGCAACCGGAACGTCAAGCTTCGGGTGGTGGCTCAAGCCATTGTTGAATCAGCGGGCGGCGGACCCATCCAGACGGTCTTCAAGTAGCGTCTCAGGCCTGCATCGAGTTAGGCCTGCATCGCGCCGATGATGGCGCCCATGACGGTGAAAGTGACCACGTTGTAGCTGCCGTTAATGGCAAACAACGCCAAGCTACGGCGCTCGAACAGATAGTTGACGCCCAGCGCTGTTGCTACCCATCCCAATCCAGCGGCCAAGCCGGCAAAGGTTCCGAACGCGAACCCACCGCCACCAATGAACGCCGCAAGGAAGACGGCCATCACCACGGCAAGGAGGAACGATCCCACAAAGGCCCGCGCCGTTCCGGACTTTAGTTGCTCATCACTGACACCTGCCGCCTTTTGCCACGGCTTGGCGAACAGCAGTGAGTACCACAGGCCACCCACCACGAAAGTGGCGAGCGCAGCCAAGAGGACGGCGAGCCAATTTATCTGAAGGTCCATCAGTGTCCTCTCAAACGAATGCAGGTCTTGAGTGGACAGTACGTGGGTTACCCGGCGCCGTCTTGTAAAAAACCCGCAGGTTATCCGATGACTTCGTCCACCGGCACGAAGGTGGCGTACTCCGCGCCGTAGCTCTGAACCACCCGCATGTACTCAGTCGGTGTGAAACCGCTGAAGCGCTTGAACGACCTGATCAGATGTGGCTGGTCGTAGTAGTCAGCCAGTTGAAGAAGTTCGCGGCCTGGGACGGAGCCCTTTGGCAGGGCCGCCGCTTGGTTCACCATCCTGTTGAAGCGGCAGACATCCGAATACGCCTTTGCCGTGGCTCCGCAGTCACGCATCATGATCCGCTCCAGCGTGGACGCGCTGATCCCCAGATCGGCGGCCAGCACGCTGATTTCCACATCATCCCGGGCCAGGATTTCTGTTGCCTTCTCCGTCCGGGGGTCTGCCTGGTAACCCGGCCTGAGCCGTTGCTGCAGGAAGGTGCTCAGGGCCGTGAAAGCCTGTTCAGGTTCTGCGTTCGCCAGGCTCTGACGTAAGTCTTGAAAGCCTGGGAAGACACTTTCGGCGTCCACCACACGGTTCTGAAACAACGACGGCGGTTGGCTGGTGAACGCTGCCAGGCCGAAGGGAGTCAGGCGGGCACCAACGTTGAAGAGCTGGTCCGGGTTTTCGCTGATCAAGTAGCTGCGCTGAAGGCCCGCATAGAAACCCGTGGACACTTCAGTTGAACCGGCTTCCGGCGAGGCCGCAACTGCACCGGCCTCCGGAGGGTTGATCAACCGGTAAGGGTCAGACAGGTTGAGGATCAGGTGCGCCTCCGGCCCCGGAAGAATCTTCTCAAACCGGGCCTGAGGCTCCGCGCGAACTAACCACAGCCGGGTGACGAACGGCTGCAGGGCCTGTGGCGCCGGGCATTCTTCGTAGAGCACAGGCTCAATCTAGACAGCCCGCTGAGAAGAGTGGCTGTTACAGCAGGCTGCGCAAGACGTGCGCCGCGCCGTCGTCGAGCACTGAGGCGGTGACCTCATCCGCAACGGCGATGACTTCATCGGGAGCCTGGCCCATGGCAACGCCCCGGCCAGCCCAAGTGAGCATCTCGATGTCGTTGCGGCCATCACCAACCGCGACTGTGTTGGCCTGGTCCGTGCCGAGCTTGTGGCGCAGGACCTCCAGTGCGCTTGCCTTGGTGACGCCCTCAGCTGCGATGTCCAGCCAGGCAGTCCACCCCACCGAGTACGTCACGCCGGAAAGTCCGATGTGCCTGATGGCCTCGTTGAACTCGTCCGAAGTATTCTCGCTGCTGAAGACCACTACGCGGACTGCCGTGGCATCCAGCATGGTCTGGAAGTCGACGCCGATGGACTCCACCCCGAAACTGGCGTCCTGAAAACGCTCCGTGGAGAGGAAATTTCCGTCCTCATCTTCCAGCGCGTACTTTGCGTTGGGCAGCCGTTCGCGCAGGGCCTTCAGGGCGGGCGCTGGATCAAAAGTTGCCTTGTGGATGATCTCGTAGCCCTTCTCCAACGAGGGATCCAGGCGAAGGGTCACGCCGCCGTTGCAGCACACAGCGTAGCCTCGCTCCAGACCGATCTGCTGGATGATGGGAAGGGTCGCGTTGAGCGAGCGGCCCGTGGCAATCATGACGTCGTGACCCTCGGCTACTACCGCCTGCGCAGCAGAGCGAACAGCCGGGGACATGTGGCCATCGTGGTCCACGAGTGTGCCATCCACGTCCAAGGCGATCATGAGCTTGTTGTTGTTATTTGGCTGGTCATCGATGCCAGCAACTGGAGTATCAGTCAAAATAGTCATACTTACAGTAGAGCAGACACCCCGGACACTGAACTAGGACCGGCGCCACAGCTGTGGATTAACGGACGGTGAATACTGGTGGCGTGCCCGCTTCCTTGCCGCTCCGAAGGATTACCAACTGCTGGGTGGCCCGCGTCATGGCCACGTACCGATCCACTGCTCCTTCAATGCCCGGGCCAAACGTCTCCGGATCCATGAGGACCACAAGGTCAAACTCCAGGCCCTTCGCCAGTTCAGGAGTGAGCCAGCTGACCCGGTCCTGTTGAGTCCTGCCCATCGCGCTCTTCCGGCTGATGACGCACGCGATGCCTTCCGGGTTGCTGACCAGCCAATCATCCACAATGGTGCTGAGCCGGCTCGTTTCACCGTGGACCACAGGAATGCCACTGCTGCGGACCGAGGTAGGCACATTTGCGTCCGGGAGCGCCCGGCGGATTGCTGGTTCCGCAACAGCGATGACCTCTTTCGGGGTGCGGTAATTGATGCTGAGAGCGGCCACGTTGACGTTTCCAAGGCCAACCCGTCCCAGGCGCTCTTCCCATGATTCCGCGAACCCGTGCCTGGCTTGGGCCCGGTCTCCCACCACCGTGAAACTTCGCGAAGGGCAGCGAAGAAGCAGCATCTGCCACTCAGCGTCGGTCAGCTCCTGGGCTTCATCCACCACAATGTGCGCGAACGGCCCTGCCAGAACATCGGGATCCGCCGGCGCCAAAGCGTCCCCGTCTACGAGCTTCTCCCGCATGTCCTCACCGCGGAGCATGTACATTTCCAGGTTTTCGGAGTCATCCGCGGCTATCAGGTCATCCACCACCCGGTCCATGAGCTCCCGCTCAGCGGCCAGTGCGGCTCTCCGTTTCCTTCTGCGCCGCGAATCCTCAGGGTCCCCCAAACGTTGGCGGGCTGCGTCCAAAAGCGGCAGATCCGCCGTCGTCCATGGCGCGGTGTGTTCCCGCTGAAGCATTGCTGTTTCGGCAGGCTGCAGCCATGGTGCGCACAAGCGCAGGTACGCCGGTACCCGCCATAAGTCCGCCACCAACGCCGGGTAATCAAGGAGCGGCCAGGCTTTGGCGAACGCCGCGTTCAGCTCCGCGTTATGAGTGAATGCGCGGCGCAGCAGGCCCTGCGGAAGGTCATGCTCAGCCAGCTTGTCCACCAGAACAGCGAGCAGCGCCTCCCACACCTCATCCCGGGCTTCATTGTGCGGGGTGCCCGGTTCCACGGCATCAAACGCCTCCAACCAGTCCTCACTGCTGAGCCATACATCCGCGTAGGGCGTCTCCACCTCCATGCCATCAGTTGGCGGCGTTTCATAGAACCGCACCGCCGCCTCAATCATTTTGACCATCTTCACGGATGACTTCAGCCGCGCCACTTCGGGGTCACTTTCGACGACGGCCGTGGCACCTTCCGGGACAAGGTCCCTCAACGTGCACGTCTGCACACCCTCTTCACCCAGGCCTGGAAGAACGTCAGCCACATAGTTCAGGTAGGGCTGATGTGGGCCCACAAAGAGGACGTCACTCCTACGGTTGCTGCCGCGGTGATTCAGCCGGGGATCCGAATAGAGCAGGTACGCCGTCCGGTGCAATGCCACCACGGTCTTTCCGGTACCCGGACCGCCGTCCACCACTAAAGCTCCGCGTGATCCTGCCCGGATGATCCGGTCCTGATCAGCCTGGATGGTCCCCAACACATCACGCATCCGGGGCGAGCGGCTGCCACCCAGACTGGCGATGAATGCCGATTGATCATCCAGGGCAGCATTGCCTTCCAGTCCGTCAGCTGTGAAGACCTCGTCCCAATAGTCGCTGATCCTGCCTCGAGTCCAGCGATACCTCCGCCGGCTCACCAGGCCCATCGGGTTGGCATGGGTTGCTCCGAAGAAGGGCTCGGCGGCCGGTGAGCGCCAGTCGATCAGGAGTCTTCTGCCTTCGCTGTCGGTCAATCCGAGCCTGCCCACATACACCGGTTCCGGACTGTCCGCCGTGACCATCCTGCCCAAGCAGAGGTCCAGACCGAAGCGCCTGAGGGCCCTCAATCGCCCGGTGGTCCGGTGGATTTCCTGGTCGCGGTCCAGGGCGGCCTGTCCTCGGCCCCCGGGCTGCTTTCGGGTGGCATCAAGGTGCGCGGACAGTTCCTCCAGGGACGCAGAGAGGCTGGCAGCGATTGCCTCGAACTGCTGCTCGTCACTGCCGATCAGCTGAGGATCGGCCTTTCGTGCAAGGCGCTCAGGCAACGCGAAGACATTGGTTTTTGCTGGGTTGGTTTTGGGCATCACACGACTCCCTTTTCTTTGGGCGGTGGGGGTTCGTGGATCAATTGTTCGGCATGCAGGGGGTCTTGCCGCAAGGCCCGGGGTGCGTTATACATTGAATATGGAAGGGATTATTCCCTTCCTTTTTTGCCCCCAGATCCCGCACTTGTTCGAATTCCCCGCCGCTCAGCGCAGAGTGAGGCCAACAAGACTGGGATCCACCGCGCGAGGTTAGGGTTGGCAGATGTCCTCGCGAATGACCCAAGCTCAGCTGTCAGACCTCTACGATGCCGGGAACCAATGGGCCGAGGATGATGACTTTTTCCTGGCCTTCGCTAATGAGCGCCCGAATAGCCGTGTGTTGGATCTGGGATGCGGTACCGGCCGCATGACCCTGGCCCTGGCCGCAAATGGCCATGCCGTTGTGGGTATCGACCCAACCACCGGCTCCCTTGCAGCCGCGCGCAGGAAACCCGGCGCTGAAGGCGTCACGTGGATTGACGGTACGTCAGCGGAGATCCCCCCAAACGCCAGGTTTGACGTTGCCATCATGACGGCGCACGTGGCCCAAGCGATTAATCACGACGGCGACTGGTCCCGGACGCTTGCCGACGTCAACCGGGCGCTGGTCCCCGGAGGTCGGCTGGCCTTCGATTCCCGCGACCCTGCCGCCAAAGCCTGGGAACGCTGGACACCGGCCAAGACGCGACGGCTGCACACTCTTTCCGGTGGTTCGGTTGTGGAAACCTGGATGGAAAGCACTCTCAGCAGCGAGGGCCTGGTCACCCTCACCGAGCACCGGGTGTTGAACGGCAGCAGCGGGGAAATGGAGATCTCGGTCCTCGCGTTCCGGACAGAAGATCAACTGCGCCGGGACCTGAACCGGGCGGGCTTCACGGTGGACCACCTCTACGGCGGCTGGCGCCGTGAAAATGTGGGCTGTGGCCAGGGGGAACTGATTGCGATAGCCCACAAGCCCACCCTGAGCTAGATTTCCCGCCCTGGTTCGAATCTCGCGCCGCTCACCGGGGAGCGGGACGGAGAATCGCGGGGGTTTCAATGAGGCCAGGTGGTAAGTCCATGACCCTCACCTTGCCCGAGCGGGCACCGTTGGTCAGCAGCAGAACTTCCTTATGTGCACAACCACAGCAGTGGAGGACAAGTGGCAGCAAAAGATCCCGCCCTTATCCGCCTCGCGAGCCGTACTACGGCCAGCGGAGCGAACAAGGACGGGATCCGGCAAAGACTAGAGAACCGGCAGAACCTCAAGTCCACCAAGGTACTTCTGCAGCGCCTTGGGAACGTTGACTGAGCCATCCGGATTCTGGTGGTGCTCAAGGATGGCCACAATCCAGCGAGTGGTGGCCAGCGTGCCGTTCAGCGTGGCAACAGCACGGGTTCCCTTGGCAACACCTTCGTCATTGACCGCGCGTTCGCGGATGTTGAGGCGTCGGGCCTGGAACGTGGTGCAGTTGGACGTCGAGGTGAGCTCGCGGTAGGCGTTCTGGGTGGGAACCCAGGCTTCGCAGTCGAACTTGCGGGCCGCGGACATGCCGAGGTCACCGGCAGCGGTATCGATCACACGGTAGGGAAGCTCGCACTTGGCCAGCATTTCCTCTTCCCAAGCCAGCAGTCGCTCATGCTCGGCAGCAGCCTCCTCAACGGTGGTGTAGATGAACATCTCCACCTTGTTGAACTGGTGCACGCGGATGATGCCGCGGGTGTCCTTGCCGTGGGATCCGGCCTCGCGGCGGTAACAGGAGCTCTGGCCCGCGTAGCGGATGGGGCCGGCGGAGAGGTCCAGGATCTCATCTGCGTGGTAGCCGGCGAGGGCCACCTCCGAGGTTCCCACCAGGTAAAGGTCGTCTTCAGCGAGACGGTAGATCTCGGCGTCGTGCTTTACATCGAAACCGGTGCCCTGCATGGTCTCGGGGCGCACCAAAGTGGGGGTGATCATGGGGACGAAACCGGCGTCGATGGCCTGCTCCATGGCCATTTGCAGGAGCGCCATCTCCAACCGGGCACCAACGCCGCGGAGGAAGTAGAAGCGTGAACCGGAAACCTTGGCGCCGCGTTCCATGTCGATTGCGCCGATCAGTTCACCGATTTCAAGGTGATCCTTGGGCTCAAAGTCGGTGAATTCGCGGGGAGTGCCCACGGTTTTGACCACGACGTAGTCATCTTCGCCGCCCTCGGGAACACCATCCACCACCAGGTTGGGGATGACGCGGAGCAGTTCCTCCTGCTTGGCTTGGGCAGCTGCGGCTTCAGCAGACGCGGCCTTGACCGAGTTGGCGAGTTCCTTGACCTCCGCCAGCAGGGCCTGCTTTTCCTCGCCCTTGGCCTGCGCCACCTTCTTGCCGAAAGCGTTCTGCTCGGCGCGGAGGGTTTCGTGGCGGATCAGCGCGGCACGACGGGAAGAGTCAGCGGAGATGATCGCGTCCACAACGGACTCGTCGGCGCCACGGGCGCGCTGGCTGGCACGGAACTTGTCCGGATTTTCGCTGAGGTCTTTTACGTCGATCACCAGACAAGAGTATTCGAATCTGCCGCGGATTTCCGGCCCATAGCGGGCAACGTCCGTCCGCCCCGGGCGCGCGGCAAAGAGGGGACTGCCCGGGAGGATAGTGTTGGAGCACCATGAGCGACTGGATCCTGTACCTGATTCTGGCTGGGGGCGTGGCGTTTGCCGTCTCCAGTTGGTGGGGTGTGCGCCGATTGAAAGCCCGCCACATCAGGAGCGCAGTCCGGGAGGACTCACACAAGCCCGGCCCCGGGGACCAGCGCGTGGCAGTCATTCTCAACCCGGTGAAAAACAACGCCGAAGAGGCCCGCCAAGCCATCATCGACGCCTGCGATCTCGCCGGATGGGACGCGCCGAAATTCTTTGAAACCACCGTGGACGACCCCGGATACGGGCAGTCGCGCCAAGCGCTGGCGTACGGCGCCGACGTCGTACTGGCGTGCGGCGGCGACGGTACAGTGCGCGTCGTGGCTGAGTGCCTGGCGCACAAGAACGTGGCCATGGGCCTCGTCCCGCTGGGCACCGGGAACCTGCTGGCCCGCAACGTGGATCTGGACGTTACCGACCTTGCGGAGTGCATCCAGGTGGCGCTGTTCGGCCACCAGCGTTTCATCGACACCGCAACCATGGGGATCGACAACGAGATCACGGGCGAGTCCGCCGAACACACCTTCCTGGTGATCGCCGGCATGGGCTTGGACGCCGAGGTTGTGGGCGACACCAAGGAAGATCTCAAGAAAAGCGTTGGCTGGCTCGCGTACACGGAGGCCGGCGTCCGGCACCTGCCTGGCCGCCGCAAACGCGTCACCATCACCATGGATGACCAGCCCGAGCAGGCACGGAAAATCCGCAGCGTACTGTTCGCCAACTGTGGCCTGATTCCCGGCGGGATCGACTTCATCCCACAGGCCATGATCGACGACGGAATGCTGGACATTGTGGTGATGAGCCCGCGCAGCGCTTTCGGCTGGCTCGCCATGTACACAAAGGTTCTGTTCAAGCACAATGCGAACCTGCCGATGATGAGCTTCTACCGTTCCGGGAAGGTCATCATCCGCAGTCAGGAACCTATGGCTACCCAGCTCGACGGCGACCCCTCCGGCGAGGCGACAACCGTCACCGTTCAGGTGGAGCCAGGGTCATTGCTGGTGCGCGTGCCGAAAGCAAAGACCCTCTAGACAGCGCCCTTATTCGGGTTGAGCTGCGTTCTTCCCGGCCTCTTCAGCGGCTGCCTTGGCGGCAGCCCGGGCCTCGGATTGCTCCTTGATCATGGCTTGTTCTTCTTCAAAACGCAGGCGATCCGCACGATCAGCTTCATCGCCGTCCCAGTCAGCTTCATTGTCACTTGAAGGCTTGGGATTGACGATCATGCCCTGGCCGTCTTTGTCATCGCTGTGGACAGTCATGACCGCTCCCTTCGTTTGGCATTCATCCATCGTTTATGGATCAGGCAAGCATACGCACAGAAGCATCCTTGCGAAAGGGCAACGATTGCGCCCTGTGGACAGCGGCTATGAGCCCTTCACGATCGAGTCAACCCACGCATGCGCCGAGGCAAAAGCAGCATCCGAGGTGTGAGGTGCCACCACTGCCGGCTGCTTATCCGCGCGGGCGTAGGAGCCCAGGAACCGGGTTGCCGGACTGATCCGGTGCAGTCCAGCCAAGGCGTCCGCCACGCGGGAGTCGGTGGCGTGGCCGTCGGCGTCAATGCTGAAGAAGTAGTGGCCCAGGTATTGTCCGGTGGGCCGTGATTCAATGCGGCTCAGGTTCACGCCGCGGGACGCGAATTGGTCCAGGATTTCCATGAGCGCTCCCGGGTGGTCCTCAGGCAGCGGGACCACCACGGTGGTCTTGTCCGCGCCCGTTCGTTCCGGAAGGAGGCCGGGCTTGCTCACCAGGATGAACCGGGTGACCGCGTCAGGGTTGTCGCCGATGTCCTCGGCGAGGACGTTGAGGCCGGGTTGTCCCGCAGCAACCAAGGGGGCACAAATGGCCGCTTCATAGGGAGCGTCGTCTTCCAGCAGGCCCATGGCGGACGCCGCCGTCGAGGAGCCCGGGACGTAGTCGGCATCCGGGAGGTGCTCATCCACCCACAGGCGGCATTGCGCCCAAGCATGGCCGTGCGTCGAGATCCGCTTGATCCCGGAAAGCTCGACGCCGGGTCTCGCCACGAGCACGAAGGTGATGGGAACAAGGG
The DNA here is from genome assembly GCF_044756605.1 of Paenarthrobacter sp. NPDC091711. Classification (NCBI taxonomy): domain Bacteria; kingdom Bacillati; phylum Actinomycetota; class Actinomycetes; order Micrococcales; family Micrococcaceae; genus Paenarthrobacter; species Paenarthrobacter sp. NPDC091711. Next base: position 131,834 of record NZ_JBIVTF010000009.1, on the reverse strand, counting down.
CCTCACGAATAATCCGGAGTTCCTGGCCTGTGGCAATCGCGTCCAGGGTGGCAGTAACCCCGCCCTCCACCGAGTTCTCGATGGGCACCATGGCCGCGTCAGCTTGGCCGGCCCGGACCCGGTCCAGCGCTGTGTTGACGTTGGTGCACGGAATGCGAGTGGCGTCACCAGCCCCCGGAACCTGCAGGAGGGCAGCCTCGGTGAAGGTGCCCTCGGGGCCGAGGAAGGTGTAGGTGACTGCCGGCATTCAATATTCCTTGCTGGTTATATACGCGGGTTAGAGAACAACCGGTTTGAGCCCGTTGTCCGACACCATTGGCTTCCCGGTCTCGAACCACATATCCATGCCACCGGCAACGTTCACGGCGGAGTAGCCCTGCCCCACCAGCCACTGGACAGCACGGAATGACCGGCCTCCGGTGCGGCAGATGACAAAGAGGTCATCATCCGGATCGAGCTCGTCCAGTCGGGCCGGCAGCTGGTCCATGGGGATGTGGCGCGCACCTTCGGCGTGCCCGGCCACCCACTCGTAGTCTTCGCGGACATCCAGGATGCTGGCGTCTGCCGGAATGTCGCCCACAGGTACGGTATCGAAGTCGCTCATGGCGTTCCCTTCCATCGAATAAGTCCAGCATCCAGCCTAGTCCCAGAGGCGTGACACCGTAACTTCACGGTCACCGGAACGTCGAGGCAACCCCGGCCCTTGCTTCCCGGCGCCCGGACGTTAAGACTGGGACGGACGCGCATCCCCATCAACGGCCCGTGAGGAGTACCCGCATGACTACTGGGCAGGCAACGATTCTGGCCACATCCGGCGGCTACAAGCCGGGTGAGCGGACCAGGATTGAGTTCAATCACCTGATGCATTATGCAGTGGAGTTGTCCGGCGCTTCCGGCAGGGCTCCCCGGGTGACACACATCGGCACAGCCTCCGGTGATCAGCGTTGGTGGGCTGCGGAGATGGACCAGGCAGCGCGCATTGCAGGGTTCGATTTCAGCCATCTCAACCTCTTCACCATGCCTAACTTCGAGGACCCGGAGGCGCACCTCATGGCTCAGGACGTTATCTGGGTGAACGGCGGTTCTGTGGTGAACTTGCTGGCCGTGTGGCGGGCACACGGGCTGGACGGAATCCTGCGGAAGGCATGGGAACACGGAGTGGTGCTGGCCGGCGTCTCAGCAGGCTCCATCTGTTGGTACCAGGGCGGTGTGACCGATTCCTTTGGTCCGGAGCTCAAGCCTGTTACCAATGCGCTCGGCTTCCTCCCCTACGCAAACGGTGTGCACTACGACTCCGAACTGCGGCGCGCCCCGGCCATCCACAAGCTGGTGGCCAACGGCACGCTCGGCGAGACCCACTGCACGGACGACGGCGTCGGGCTGGTTTACCGGGGAACGGAACTGGTGGAGGTGGTGTCCGAGGTGAAGAACAAGGCCGCCTTCCGGGTGACCGCCGGCGCTGGTGAGAGCGTGGACGCTGTTGCTGTGGAGGAACGGTTGGAGCCACGTTTCCTTGGCTGATCCTTACCTGCATGACCTGTCACGTTTGACCGCTGTTGAGCTCCGCGACGCCTTGGCTGCGGGGGAACTCTCTGCCCGTGAGTCCGCGGAACATTTCCTGCGGGAGATCGAATCGCGGAACAAGCAATTGGGTGCTTTCGTCACCGTCACAGCCGAACAGGCACTCAAAGACGCCGAGGCTGCAGACGCGCTGCACGCAAGGCTGGCCCGGGAGGGACGCCGCGACGACATCCCGGTCCTTCACGGCATGCCCCTCGCGTTCAAGGACCTCACCGATGTGGCCGGGGTTCCCACCACGCACGGCAGCGCAGCCCTCGAGCACAAGCCTGCGCCGGAAGACGGTGCCCTCGCGGCAGCCTTGAAGCGTCAGGGAGTCATCTCGCTGGGCAAGACCCAGGTTCCAGAGTTCGGACTCACCGCTTACAGCGAAAACCGCGTAGCACCGCCGTCGCGCAATCCGCACGCCTTGGGACGCAGCTCCGGCGGATCTTCGGGCGGTAGCGCCGCCGCCGTGGCTGCGGGACTTGTTCCGTTCGCGCCGGGAACCGATGGCGGCGGTTCCATCCGCATTCCAGCTGGCGCTTGCGGACTGGTGGGGCTGAAGCCGGGACGGGGCCTGGTGGCATCGGGCGCGAGCGCTGGCGATGCCGCCAAGTTGGTGGTTGCCGGGCCGCTCGCCCGGACCGCGGCAGACGCGGCACTGCTGATGGACGCGCTGGTCCCCCGGGATCAAGCGCCCGACGGCGGATACCTCGCCAATGTGGGGTTGGCGCCGGAACCCCTGAGAATCGGCGTGAGTTTGGACAGCCCCTGGGCTGGCGTGTATCCGTTTGAGATCGAACCGGAGGCAATGGACGCCCTCATGCTGGGCACGAAGTTGCTTGAGAAGGCTGGCCATAACATCGGCGAAGCCGACATCCGGTATGACAACCGCTATCCCGAATCCTTCACAACAGCCTGGACTGCCGGCGTCGGGAGTGCCCGGATAGCACCCCAGCGCGAGGCCTTGCTGACACCGCTGACCCGTACCTTCCGGCGTCGGGCGCAACAGCGGAGCACCCTGAAGGTCAACGAGGCCCTGAGATTCCTGCGGCAGTTCGAACACGATACCGTGGCGCAGTACGCGGAATGGGACCTGATTCTCATGCCTACCTTGGCGCAGACACCGCGGCCGATCGGATGGTTCACGGGTGGCGGGCACAGCGGCGAGCCGTGGCCGAGCGAGTGGACCGGCGATGCTGACGAGGACTACAAAAGGCAGTGCGAGTATGCGCCGTGGTCCTCCATGGTGAACGTGTGCGGGCTCCCGGCCATCAGCGTTCCGGTCCACACCACAGCCGCGGGGTTGCCCATGGGGATTCAGCTGATTGGCAGGCCCGGATCTGAACTGCTGCTTCTGCAGCTCGCAGCAGTCCTCCAGACCCACTAGGACCCGCGTCTAACATATGGGAAGTGGTTGCCCCGGGCATTCATCGATGTGACAATGCCCGCAGTCAGTGCCAGCATTGAGAAAATGAGCACACCTCAAACCACGGCTGAGTCCGCACAGCCAGCGGGCGATACGTCATTCTTCGGCCACCCAAAGATGTTGGCCAGCCTCTTCTCCGTGGAAATGTGGGAGCGATTCTCCTTCTACGGCATGCAGGGAATTCTGCTCTACTACATGTACTTCACCGCCGAGCAGGGCGGACTTTCCATCGACCAGGGGCTCGCTGCTGGTTTGGTGGGCGCGTACGGTGGTGGCGTTTACCTGTCGACGATCCTCGGCGCCTGGCTCGCCGACCGTCTCTTCGGCTCCGAAAAGGTTCTGTTCGGTTCGGCCATCATGATCATGGCCGGCCACATCGCGCTGGCCCTCCTGCCGGGTATTCCAGGCCTGATCGCAGGCTTGGTGTTGGTAGGAATTGGTTCCGGCGGCCTGAAAGCCAACGCCACGGCGTTGGTGGGCAGCCTGTATGGCGAGAAGGACGAGCGCCGCGACGCCGGCTTCTCCATCTTCTACATGGGCATCAACCTGGGCGGCCTCATCGGCCCGCTGGTCACTGGTTGGCTGCAGACGAGTTATGGCTTCCACATCGGCTTCGGCGCTGCAGCGGTGGGTATGGCGATCGGCCTGGTCATCTACTCCTTGGGCCGCAAGCGCCTCCCGGAAGAAGCACACCGCGTTCCCAACCCGCTCCCGGCGAAGGACCGCACCAAGTACGGCCTGATCTTCCTGGGCATCCTGATTGTGGTGGCCGTCCTGCTCGGCACTGGACTGGTCAACGCCAACAACCTGGCCAGCAGCATGGCCTACGCCGCGATCGGCGCCGCAGTGATATACCTGTTCCTGATCTTCCGTAGCCCGTTGGTGACCGGCGTGGAGCGCAAGCGCGTAGTGGCCTTCATCCCCTTGTTTATTGCATCGGCCGGGTTCTGGGCACTGTTCCAGCAGCAGTTCACGTTCATTGCTGTGTACTCGCAGGAGAAGCTGGACCGCAACCTGTTCGGCTGGGAAATGCCGGCTGCCTGGGTCCAATCCATCAACCCGGTGTTCATCATCATCTTCGCCGGCGTCATGGCTGCCCTCTGGACCAAGCTGGGCTCCAAGCAGCCGAGTTCACCGTTGAAGTTCTCCGCCGGCCTGTTGATCATGGGCCTGGCATTCCTGGCGTTCATCCCACTGGCCGGCGAGGGCAAGACCCCGCTGCTGGCGCTCGTGGGCATCCTGTTCATGTTCACCTTGGCGGAACTGTTCCTCTCCCCCATCGGCCTGTCCGTGAGCACCAAGCTCGCACCCAAGGCATTCCGCACCCAGATGGTGGCGTTGTTCTTCCTGTCTGTCTCGCTCGGCACCACACTGGCCGGCATCCTCGCCGGGCTCTACAACCCCGACGACGAACTCCCGTACTTCCTGGGGATCGGCGGCGTTGCAGTGGTCCTGGCCGTTGGCCTGGCTGCAGCAACCCCGGCAATCAAGAAACTCATGGGCGGCGTTCGCTAGGGTTCCTGGCTGACGGACCTCCTCTTAACGACTTAACGACGGCGACCCTTGCGTCCGGTGGGAATCCCACCTGACGCAAGGGTCGCCGTCGTACGTGCCCTAGTAGTTGTAGCGGCTGCCGCTGCTTGCTGCTCCAACTCCGATAATGAAGATGATGAAGATGACCGCCAGCGCCACGCCGAGGTAGCCCATCACCAAACCGGCGATTGCCATTCCTTTGCCGGCGGGCTCGCGCTTCAAGGCGAGGTGGCCCAGGACCACGGCTGCGATCTGCGGGAGGATGAAGAACCCGAAGCCAATGTAGACGGCGATGCCACAGCACATGCTGGCGATGCTCAGGCCCTTGGGCTCGGCCTGCATGGCGTAGTAGGCGGGCTGGCCGTAGGGTGACTGCGGCTGGCCGTACGGCTGCTGGCCATAGGGCTGCTGGTTGAACGCCTGCTGCTGGTACGGGCTGGGCGGCTGGCCGTAGGGCGAGGGGGGCTGCTGGCTGTAATCGCCAGGCGTGTACGCGCCGGCCGGGTCCTGCGGCGGGGTGTACGGGCTCTGCCCAGGAGCGCTCTGCCCGGGCGCGCTCTGCTCGTAGGGCGGGAGCGGCTGAGTGGCGTTGGCACCGTATTCCGGTGCGCCGTATTCGGGAGCGCCCTGTTCAGGTGCACTTTCGCCGGATGGGCTGGACGTGCCTGGCTCGGGCGCGCTGAACTGTGCGGGCGGGACGTACTGCGGCGGTTCGTAGCCCGCGGGCTTGTCCTCGTTGCCCTTGGATGGCTGGTCTGACATAGGTATCCCCCTGGATGTGGTCTTTGGTCCCAACACTACCGCCGCCGGGGGCGCCGCATAAGGTAGCGCGCGTCCCGCGTGTGTGCCACCGTTGCGAGGACGGTCACATTCATGCATACGCATGGAATATTTTCGAGCCGGACTTGGTTTTTGGTAATAGCGACTTAAACAGCGCTCACCAACGAAATCTGCGGGACCTGTCCCGCAAAGGAGGAATCATGGGTAACTTCGAAGGCAAAACCGCGCTCGTCACCGGCGGGGGCTCCGGCCTCGGCGAAGCAATCAGCAAGGACCTCGCGAAGAACGGCGTCAACGTAGTTGTTGTAGACGTCAACCTCGACGCCGCCACACGTGTGGCCGGGCAGATCACGGCCGACGGCGGCAAGGCAGTACCGTTCCAAGGCAACACAGCTGTGGCCGAGGACAGCAAGAAGGCAGTCGACTTTGCAGTAGAGACCTACGGTGCGCTCAACTACGCCGTCAACAACGCCGGCATCGGCGGCGCCAGCGCTCCTGTTGGAGAAATCGACATCGAAGACCGGGACCGCGTCATCGCCATTAACCTGAGCGGCGTCCTTTACGGAATGCGCTACCAAGTCCCGGCCATCCTTGCCGCAGGCGCATCCGAGGGGGCCATTGTGAACATGGCATCCATTCACGGCGCTGTAGCCGCCCCCGGCAACGCAGCGTACACCGCAGCCAAGCACGGCGTAGTGGGCATGACCAAGAATGCTGCCGCTGAATACGGCGCCCAGGGGCTTCGCGTCAATGCGATAGGGCCCGGCTACATTGATACTCCCCTGTTGGCCGCAGCGCCGAAGGAAGTCATCAGCGGCCTCGAAGCAAAGCACCCGCTTGGCCGGCTGGGCGCGGCGGAGGAGATCGCCAACGTCACAACGTTCCTCCTTTCTGACAAGGCCAGCTTCATGACCGGCTCTTACGTACTGGTGGATGGCGGCTACACCGCCGTCTAGCGTTATCTGCCACTGGGTTGTTCGCTACCCCTACCCCCGGCCGCACCCCTAACCTCTGTAGCGAATAGCGCGAAAGGGCGCGCCACCGGTGAACAAGTGGTGCGCCCAGGGGGAACGGGTGCGCCTGATGTGGTCTGAACGGGGAATGAATCTTTGCTGACTTTGCCGTTTTTGTTCTGACGAAACAACGCCATTCGGCGTCACAGGGGCCGGATCGGCGGACATTTCGTGTCAGCAGACCCCATGGTCTGGCATGCTGGACCCCATGGCTAGCCGAGCGGGCACAGTTGCCCTTCCCCAGGACCTTGTTGACATCACAGCCTTGCTGGATGCGTATTTCGACGTAACTCCGGATGTGGGCGACCCTGCGCAGCGCGTGGCGTTTGGTACGTCCGGGCACCGCGGATCCAGCTTGAAGGCGTCCTTCAACGAGCCGCACATCCTCGCGATCACGCAGGCAATCGTGGAATACCGTGGCCGCCAGGGCATCACAGGGCCGCTGTTCATAGGACGCGACACCCACGCCCTCAGTGAGCCGGCACAGAACTCTGCTCTGGAAGTACTCGCTGCTAATGGCGTAACCGTTCTGGTGGACGCCCGGCACGGCTACACCCCGACGCCGGCACTAAGCCACGCCATCCTCAAATACAACCGCGAAGCCGCGCCGGGCACGCCCCAGGCTGACGGCATCGTGGTCACGCCTAGCCACAACCCTCCAGGCGATGGTGGCTTCAAATACAATCCTCCCCACGGCGGCCCGGCAGACACCGACGCCACCGGATGGATCGCAGACCGCGCCAACCAGCTGCTCGAGAACGGCCTCCGCGGCGTCAAGCGCATGCCCCTGAATGATGCCCTTGCCGCTGACACCACCGGCAAGTTCGATTTCCTCAGCAGCTACGTGGACGATCTCCCCTCCGTGCTGAACCTTGATGCGATCCGCAACGCCGGGGTCCGCATCGGCGCTGACCCCATGGGTGGCGCCTCTGTGGACTACTGGGGCGAAATTGGCGAGCGCCATCAGCTCAACCTCACTGTTGTGAACCCCACCGTTGATCCGCAGTGGGCTTTCATGACGCTCGACTGGGACGAGAAGATCCGCATGGATTGCTCGTCGCCGTCGGCCATGGCGTCGCTGATCCAGCGTATGGCCGCTGGCGCCGACGGCACCGCCGCCTATGACGTCGCTACCGGGAACGACGCCGACGCCGACCGCCACGGCATCGTGACACCTGACGGTGGCCTCATGAACCCGAACCACTACCTCGCCGTCGCCATCGACTACCTGTACCGGAACCGCAATGGCTGGAACCCGGAGTCCGTGGTGGGCAAGACGCTGGTTTCGTCCTCGATCATCGACCGCGTTGCCGCCGGTCTGGGCCGCAAGCTGGTTGAGGTTCCGGTTGGCTTCAAGTGGTTCGTGCCCGGGCTGCTCTCCGGTGAGGGCGCGTTCGGTGGCGAGGAATCGGCCGGCGCATCCTTCAACAAGCTCGACGGCAGTGTGTGGACCACGGACAAGGACGGCATCCTGCTGGCCCTGCTGGCTTCCGAGATCACGGCCGTAACTGGCAAGTCCCCTTCGCAGCTCTACAAGGGCCTGACTGACCAGTTCGGCGCACCCGTGTACGCCCGCATTGACGCCGCAGCTACCCGCGAGCAGAAGTCCAAGCTGGGCAAGCTGTCCGCGGCCGATGTCACCGCTACTTCGCTTGCCGGGGAAGAGATCACGGCCAAACTCACCGAGGCCCCCGGCAACGGCGCATCGATCGGCGGCCTGAAGGTGGTCACGGAGAACGCCTGGTTCGCGGCCCGCCCTTCCGGCACCGAGGATGTGTACAAGATCTACGCCGAGTCCTTCAAGGGCGCGGACCACCTTGCACAGGTGCAGGAAGAAGCGAAGGCGCTGGTAGACGGGGTTATTGCGTAGCCTCACCGCCGATCTGCAACTGCGGTGGCAGTCATAGCCATGTGAATATCCCACTGATTCTCACGGATCGTCAGGGAGCCGGCTCGAATCTTCCACCTCAACGGCGTCGCCGTTGAGGTGGAAGGCTCACCACGGGAAACGGACAGATCCCCGGCACCAGCCGGAGGAGCAGCCAGCGACTGAGCGGCCAGGGACGGAACCGCCAGCGGCTGAGCGGCCACGGCCTGAACCGCCGTCGTGAATCCAATGCCGGTCATCAGGGGGAAGAGGGCGGCCCGCATTGCCGATTGGACATCGTCCAGGTCCAGCAGCACGGCAGTGCACTTGGGGCATCCGTCCAGATGCGCCCGGACCTTTTGCTCCGATCGTGCGCTTAGTCCTTTACGGGCGTAGGCACCGAGTCGGGAAGAGTACTCTTCGCATCCCTTGCCAACGGAAGTTGAGATGTGGTGTTGCAAATATGCCTGGCGAAGCCCTTCCCTGGCGCGAAGTACCAGTGACGAAACCGCGTTGGGGCTCAGTCCGAGCAGCGGCGATGCCGCTTTTGGCTTCATCTCTTCAATGTCTATGTACCAAAGTACGGCCTGCCAGCGCTCGGGCAGTGACGTGAAAGCCTGGGCTATGGCTGTGGATTCGAACTCCGCCAGGATTGAGTCATGATGATGTTCCACACTGTCCAGGTGATATGACTCGGTAGGCCGGGTCCGGGAGCCTGCCTGGTTGGCTTTGTAGGCGATTCTCCGCACTGTGGTCAGCAAATATGCGCGGAAGAATGTGTCGGGGCCCTTCCCTGCGGTGAGGTACTGAAGCACAGCGGCAAATGCATCGGACACGATGTCCTCGACGTCGGCCACGTTATCGGCTTGCTTGGAAGCTATGTACAGGGCCATCGAATGATGGCGTTGGAACAGTGCCTCAAAGGCGTCTTTATCCCCGGCCCGGACGCGTGCCACCAGCACTTCGTCACCGTCGTTGGTGCTGGACACGTCGCGAGAATTGCCGTCCAGTGGAGCTACGTTGCCCATACCAGTCCCCGATTCGGACACGACCCAAGAGGTGGATCACATAGACCATCGGGCAAGGTCCAAGGAGCCACTCTGCTGCAGCTCCTACGCGGCGGCCATGTCCAGACCCGCGCTCCAAGGCAAGCCTACGACTAATGCGGGCACACAATGACCACGCGTTCGACCCATGGTTTGGGAGCATGGATCGGCCCTCGAGGAGGGAATCAGATCCGGCCGTCCAACAGCACTCGAAGAACTTGTTCCAAGGGCTCCGTGAGTTGATCGGCGGAAGCTGAAGCCAAGGGCTGTACCTCCGTGGCAGTCCTCAGCATCACCAGCCCCAGCATCAGGGCTATAGCCATCTGGGCGCGAAGGAGTAGCGGCTGCGAGGCGGGGACATCCGCACTCCACCCTGCTGCTGCAGCGAGTTGTTCGGTGAAGCGCTCCAGGGTCCTGCGGCGGATCGCGTCGGCGTTCTCATCGCCGGATGAGCGGAGCAGGAGCAGGAGTTGCAGGGGGTCGTCCGCGTTGGGGGCTTCGACGACGTGCGTGAGAAGCCGGGCTATCACCTCGTCAACGCTGGATGCACGAGCCCGGGTTTGAGGATCAAGTTCATCCACAGTGCGGTTCATGCAGGCCTCGAAGAGACCTTCTTTGGAGCCAAAGTACCTGTTGATGAGCGCTACATTGACGCCTGCGTCCGCGGCGATGTGGCGGACCGTGGTGGCCCTGTAACCTTCCGTGGCGAAACGCCGTCGGGCAGCCCGGACGAGCGCCCGCCTGGTGACGTCCGCATCCCGGCCCGATCGAATCAGTTCGTCGTCAGCGATCGTTGCCGAGCCATCAAGAGTTTTTGGTTCCTGCACTTCGTTGCCCACTCCCCCACTCTAGCCCGGCAACCCGGCAAGTAAACGATTGTTGACATAGGTAACTATCTTGATTTACTGTCTAAGTAATCAAACGTTTACATCCCGAGGAGAATCATGTCCAGCACCATCGAGCGCCCCCAAAGCGCGCCGGCACCGGGTCAGGAGGCTCACGGCAAACGGGGCACCGCGATCATTGCCTACCTGTCCCTGGGTGGCCTGTCCTTCGCCGTCCTGCAGTCGCTCGTGGCGCCGGCCCTTGGCACCATCGGCAAAGATCTGGGCGTCGCAACGAGCGATGCGAGCTGGGTCCTCACGGCCTACCTGCTCTCCGCTTCGGTACTGACTCCGATCCTGGGACGGCTGGGCGACATGGTGGGCAAGCGAAAAGTCCTCATCGTTGTACTCTCCCTACTCTTGGTGGGCACCGTACTCGCGGCCCTGGCTCCGAACCTGACCGTGCTGATCATTGGCCGGGTACTCCAAGGTGCGGCGGGTGCGGTGATGCCACTATCCATCGGCATCGTCCGTGATGAGCTCCCGAAGGAGCGTGTCAGCGTCACTATCGGTTTGCTGTCCGCCATCTTCGGCATCGGTGCCGGTGTGGGAATCGTTGCAGCAGGGCCGATTGTCGAGGCTCTGTCCTGGCACTGGCTGTTCTGGCTGCCTGCCGGACTCGTGCTCATCGCCCTCCTCGGCGCCATCTTCGGCATGCCCGAGTCCCCGGTCAAAACTCCCGGCAAGCTCGACGTCCTGGGCACCGGGATCCTCTCGGTGGGCCTGGTTGCCGTACTCCTCGCGATCAGCGAGGGCCAGACGTGGGGGTGGGGCGATGGCAAGACCGTCAGCCTGCTGATCGGTGGCGGCATCGCCTTGATCGCGTTTGTGTTGGTCGAATTGCGAGTGGCAGAACCACTGATCGACGTGCGGCTGTTCCGCAACCGCGGCGTGTGGACCGCCCATATCGTTGCGTTGGCGTTCGGTTTCGCAATGTTCGGCACTTTTGTACTGGTGCCCACTATCCTTCAGCTGCCCACGGTCCTTGGCTACGGCTTTGGAAAGACCGTGAGTGAAGCCGGCATCTACCTGCTGCCGACCGTCGTCGCCATGGTGATTTCCGGCGTCGTTGCCGGCGCGCTGATCCGTAAGGTGGGGCCCAAGGTCCCCATGATTCTTGGCGCCGTGGCTGTCACGGTCGCTTTCGTCATTCCCGCACTGGGACACGGCGAAGAATGGCAGATCGTGGTCTCGGGCATTCTCACCGGTATCGGCATTGGGATGGCCCTCGCCGCGACCTCCAACGCCATCGTCGAGAGCGTGCCTGCTACGCAGACCGGTGAGGCCATCAGCGCCAACACGGTGCTGCGGACCATCGGCAGCAGCATCGGCACGGCCGTCATCGCGGCGCTGATCTCCTCCAACGTCACGCCGCAAGGCGCACCCTCCGATGATGCCTTCACCATCGGCTTCTGGGTTTCGGCGGGGGTTGGCGTACTGGCCCTGCTGGCGGCATTGGTGGTCCCGTCCCGCGTGAAGCGCCGCCAGAACGCGGAAGCGGCGGGCATCGACGACTTCGACGAAGCCCTGTAAAACCGCTTGCAACACAGAAACGCCCGCTCACGTTCGCGTGAGCGGGCGTTTCTACTATGAGAACTTAGACGGTGCGAACAACGTCGTCGTAAGCGAACTTCGGCTTGGCTTCGCCCCAGGCGTCCGGACCGGGCTGGCCGATGTTGACCACCAGGAAGCTCTTCTGGTCGCCGGCCGGGAAGAACTCGGCGTCGATTGCGGAGAAGTCGGCACCGGTCATCGGGCCGGCAGCGAATCCGAGGGAGCGCACTGCGAGGATGAAGTAGCCTGCCTGCAAATGAGCGTTGTTGTTGCCCGTAGCAGCGGCGAAAGCGGGATCGGCGTCGTACATGGCCTTGGGCGCGCCGTAGGCGGGCAGGAACTTGTCCCACTGGCCCTGCCAGTCGGTGTCGTAGGAGAGGATGGCGACCAGCGGAGCGGACGCGGTCTTGGCCTGGTTGCCACGCGAAAGGGTGTCCACCAGCTTGGCGCGGGCCTCGTCCGAGCGGACGTAGGTCACGCGGAGCGGCTGGGAGTTGAAGGCGGTGGGGCCGAACTTGGTGAGCTCGTAGATGGCACGGGCCTCCTCATCGGTGACCTCACCGGCGAAGCTGTTGGCAGTACGGGCTTCGGCAAAAATGGCGTCGACTGCTGCGGCGTCAATGACTGCTTCTTCGTGGGCGATCGTCATTCGTAAACCTTTCGCTGGGCCCAGGCCCTGAGCCGGCCGGGCACTTCTGCTTTCCATGGTTGCAACTTCAAGTTCCCTTGTCCTCTTCCCATGACGGCCCGTGACGTTGGGCACAGCGCGAAAGTCGGTAGCATCATGCATACGAGCTGCCTCCCGTTTGAGGGCGTTCAGCCGCGGGAATGACGACACCAGAAGGGGCCTGATGCCAACCTTTCCCCTAGCGTCCCGTCAGCGGGCGCTGGCTGTCCTTGTCTTACTTCTGGGCATGCTGCTGCCAACCGCGCAGGCATGGGGCTCTGTCCAAGCTATGGAACCAGCCCAGCAGCAGCCCAATATCGAGGATCCGGGAACGCGGTTCTTCGGCGCTTTGCTGGACTGGGACAAGGACTCGGCCGCCGACTACGCCCAAAGACTCGGCGCGCCCGCGGCACTCTACGGTCAAAACGTGTCCATGCCGGTGGACGACGGCGGCCGCGAATACCTGCAGGGCTACTTCTCCCAGATCGCGGACCAAGGCTCCCATGCGCTGCTCACGGTTCGCCCCGGGATTGACCTGAAGGACATCAACGACGACGTCGCGTCCTCTTTTGCCCGCCAAATCACGACGGCGGCAGCTGGCTTTCGCGGGAAGGTTTTCATCCGCTTCGCACCGGAAATGAACGCCCCGTGGGTCAGTTGGGGACAGGAGCCGGAAGCTTACCGGGCTGCTTTCGACAAGGTTGCTGCAGCGCTCAGGGCAGCCCTGCCGGATCCCGTGATGGTGTGGTCTCCGACAGCTGAGAAGGACTACCCGTTCCAGGTGGCCACGTCCACCCCACCCAAGGACGTGCCCTTGGCGTCGGTGGACACCAGCGGGAACGGCATGTGGGACCAGGACGATTCCGCTTTCGAGCCGTATTACCCGGGCGATGACGTTGTGGACTGGGTTGGGCTGTCCGTCTATCACGACACCACGGGCGCCGGCGCAGCAAGCAATACCCTGCCCGCGGCGGGCGAGTTCAATGACGCCCTGCATGCCTCTACTGGTGGAACGTCCAGTGGCGGGGCCGGAACCGACAACTTCTACAGCACCTACGTGCAAGCCCGCAGCAAGCCGCTCATGGTTGAAACCGGGGCCTTCTTCTCGGCGGGGACTGGCGGCGCGACTGAGCTCGATGTCAAGCAAACGTGGTGGCACCAGGTGTTCGCCTCGGTGGCGGAGCCCGGCAATGGCGCTGTCCGGGCAGTGGTCTGGAACGAAACCACTGATGTGCGCGATCCGGGCCGGGTCTCCATCGACTGGAGGACCACGGCGGATCCTTCGCTGGCGGACCCATTCCGTACCTCCTTGGACACCTCAGGCTTCGCCATCGGGCCCGTAACTGAGAAGGGCTTGGAGGACGTTCCCGGCGTTGAGGCACCCCAGCCGAAAACGGGGACCGTCATCCAGGGCTGGGCCGCCTGGGCTTCGGCCGTGTCCGTGCTGATTGCTGTCGCGGCGTTGTGGCTGTTGTCCTCCCGGGCCTTCGCCAGCAAATGGGCCTACACCGGCACGGGCAAACGTGATGCGCGGATCGACATGCTGCGTGGCTTGGCCATCGTGTTTGTGGTGGTCAACCACGTGGGCATCAACTCCGTTTTCCAGCTGCTCAGCCAGGAAACCATCGGGGTTGTTTCCGGGGCGGAGCTGTTCGTCATGCTCTCCGGTGTGGTTCTGGGCATGGTGTACGGCCCCCGGATTGCGACAGAACTCGGCGACGTTGTGGATGGGACCACCAAGCGTGCCTGGAAGCTGTACTTCACAGCACTTGCCGTTGTCCTCATCGTTTACGGGCTAAGCCTGCTTCCCTTTATCAATGCCGCGGCGGTCACAACCTTTACCGATCAAGGAACCGGCGGGGCAGGACGCGCAGCTGCGGGCACTACCTACGATCTTTACGCCGGGATGGAAGGACTGCTGCAGTTCCCCGTGCCGCAGGGGCTTATCCCGGCCCTCTTGCTGCTGCAGGTTGGTCCGTGGCAGTTCAACATCATGGGACTCTATGTGGTGCTGCTCCTCATCAGCCCGCTAATCCTCGTGGCGCTTTCCCGCGGGTTCACGTGGCTTGTTCTCACGCTCAGCGTGGGCCTCTACATTGCGGGATCCGTCTTCCGCTTCCGCCTGCTTCCCTCGCAGTTCGAGGATTCTTTCCCGCTCCTCGTATGGCAGCTTCTGTTCGTTGCGGGGATGACCGCCGGGTTCTATCGGCGTCAGATCATCGAATGGTTTGCCCATCCCCGCCGGCGCCTGCTGCTGGGAGTGTGCATTTTCCTGGCAGCCGCCTGCGCTGTCTTCTCTTGGAGCGGCCCCTATCTGACCAACCAGCTGGACGTTCGGCTGGCGCTCATCCCTGAAGCGACGTTCCGGTTTGTCTATGACACCTTCTTCAGCCGGACTTACCTTGGGCCGGGACGGGTGCTCAACGTCTTCCTCATCACCATCGCCTTGTACGCGCTGCTGAGCGCTTTCTGGCAGCCGCTGTCACGCGCCGTCGGTTGGTTCTTCATCCCTCTGGGCCAAGCCACGCTCTACGTGTTCATCATGCACGTGTTCTTCATTGTGGCCATTGCCAACATCCCTGCTCTGCGGGACGGAAACCTCTGGCTGAACACTGCCGTGTACATCGCGTTGCTCGCCACCCTGTGGGTGATGGTCAAAACCAAGTTCCTCTTCCGGCTGGTTCCTCGCTAAGGCGGCCCCTGCCGCCGCGTATGGGTGGGCATTTGGCGGTAATGTTGCACCGAATCCCAATACTCTTCTGAGGAAGGCCCCGCCATGAGCATGCTCGGCATGAAATGGAAGCTCCACGGCAACGGCAAGTCCATCCGTCCCGGCCACGTGGTGGCTCCCGACGAGCGGCTGGCTTGGCCCCTGACCATCGGCATCGGCATGCAGCACGTGGTTGCCATGTTCGGCGCCACCTTCCTGGTACCCATCATCACGGGCATGCCGCCGGCAACCACCCTCCTCTTCTCGGGCATCGGCACGCTGCTCTTCCTGGTGATCACCAAGGGCCGGGTGCCCAGCTACCTGGGGTCGAGCTTCGCGTTCATCGCCCCCATCATGGCGTCCCAGCAGCAGTACGGCGTGAGTGGCGCCTTGGGCGGCGTGGTGCTTGCCGGCGTCGTACTGGCGCTTATTGGTGCGGTGGTCCAGAAGTTCGGCGCCGAATGGATCAACCGGCTCATGCCGCCGATCGTTACCGGTTCCATTGTGGCGCTGATCGGCTTGAACCTCGCGCCCGCCGCCAAGACTAACTTCGACCTCGCACCCGTCACCGCGCTGATCACTTTGGTGACGATCATCCTGGTTTCTGTTCTTTTCCGCGGAATTCTGGGGCGCTTGAGCATTCTGGTGGGTGTTGTGGTGGGGTACATCGTGGCGATGATGCGCGGTGAGGTGTCCTACGAAAAGATGGACGCCGCCGCGTGGATTGGCCTGCCGTTGTTCCAGACGCCCGAATTCCACATCGGCGTGGTGGGGCTGTTCGTGCCCGTGGTGCTGGTGCTCGTGGCTGAGAACGTGGGGCACGTGAAGTCGGTGGCCGCCATGACCGGCCAAAACCTCGACGGCGTCTCCGGCCGCGCGCTGATGGCCGACGGCGCCGCGACCGTACTTGCCGGGTTCGGCGGCGGTTCCGGTACCACGACCTACGCGGAGAACATCGGCGTCATGGCCGCCACCAAGGTCTACTCGACGGCGGCCTACTGGGTGGCCGGTATCTTCGCCATCCTGCTGAGCTTCTCCCCGAAATTCGGCGAACTGATCGCCACCGTCCCCGCCGGTGTCCTGGGCGGCGCCGCGACCATGCTGTACGGCATGATCGGTGTGCTCGGCGTGAAAATCTGGGTGCAGAACAAGGTCAACTTCTCCAACCCGATCAACCTGACCACGGCTGCCGTCGCTCTGATTATTGGCATTGCTGACTACACCTGGACCATTGGCGAGCTGAAGTTCACGGGCATTGCGCTCGGGTCCGCCGCTGCCCTGGTGATCTACCACGGCATGAAGGGGCTGGCTAGCTGGCGCGGGACCGTCGCTGAGCCGGAAACCGAGACGGCGGGGCTGCCGCCTGCTGTGAAGTCGGCGATGAACGCTGCGGCGAAGCGGGGCGGGAGGAAGGGGAAGTAGGGTGGCCGGGGCCGCAGAATACCATTGCATTTCACGGAATAGTCGAGGTTGGCCGATAATGGGCCTATGACCGAGCAATCAAATTCCTCCCAGCCTGCCCCCACAACGCAGGTATCGGAGGCCCTTACAGGTTCCTTCACCCATGGTTCCCATGTGATGCCAACAGTGAGCCTTCCCACAAATTTCGTTCCGCCGTCCGCTGCCTTGAATTCCCCCCCAACCTCCACACAAGGAACGTCTACGTCGACTTCGAAGTAAAGCGGCTTGCTGCCAGGAAGCCTTTGGGCGGCGCTCGGACTGCTCGGGCTAGTCCCCGGCTGGATTTTTCTTGTCAGCCGGGAGAGGTACGTCCGCACGCCACCGAGGAGCGGGCTGGGTGAGCTTCTGCAAGTAAGTTCAGCTGGCCTGGGTCTGACAGGGACAGCATTCTTGCTGTGGTCTCTGTTCTCGGAGGTTCTTGCCCCGGCGGGGTTCATTAGCTTGGAACAACTTGGGCGCTCAAATTCGGGATACTTGGAGAACCACCCACGCCACGTTGTAATGACTGTGGCCGTTATCCTCATCGTTGCCTGCCTGCTGGCACTCCTGCTGGCGTGGATTCTCCGACGAAACGTTCCCGCTTCTTACCAGCCTGGTTCCCCTTGGGAGCAAGCTTTCGCGGGTGTCCCGAAAGGAAAATTTGTCTGGGTTGGAGTCCAGTTGAACGAGGGCGAACTTATCGAAGGTGTGCTCCACAGCTTCGATGTTGCCGAAGCCACTGACGGCGACCGCGACATCGTGTTAAGCGCTCCCATTTACGTATCGCAGGACCAAGAGAGAGTTACCAGACCTCTGGATAGAGTGGTCATCTCATCGGACAAGATTGACCACATATCCGCAATCTATGTTGACATTCCTAAACCGGACTAGAGGATGACCAAAGCAGAAGAGTAGCCAATCGCGGCCTTGCTACGCTTGAACCAGATGGTTGTGCACTTCTCACCTGGCACCACCCTCACGCCCCCACCTCCTCCAGGAACGCTGCCCGCCGCTTCAGCACGTCGTTCGGATCCCACCCCGGCCCCGGCATCGACGAGATCAGCAGCTTCGTGTAGCTGTGCTCCGGCGCATTCAGCACCCGTCCCGTTGGCCCCTGCTCCATGATCGAGCCTCGGTACATGACCAGAACGTCGTCGGTGACCTCGGAGACGACGGCGAGGTCGTGGCTTACGAATAGCAGTGCAATGCCCGAAGAAGCCCGGATCTCGTTCAGCAGTGCGAGGATCTGCGCCTGGACAGAGACATCCAAAGCTGACACTGCCTCGTCCAGCACCATCACTGACGGCTCGATCGCCAGGCACCGGGCAATCGCTACGCGCTGCCGCTGACCACCACTGAGTTGATGCGGCTTGGAATCACCGTGCTTGGCCAACAAACCCACCTGATCAAGCAGCTCAGCCACCCGGGCAGCCCCGGAAGTAAGCCCGTGCAACTTCATCGCCTGGTCCAAACACTGCGCCACTGTGAGACGACGATCCAGTGAGCCGTAAGGATCCTGGAACACCATCTGTATTTCCTTAGCGCGCCGGAGGCGGGCTGTTCGTCCCCGTTCCCGCGTCCCGAGCTGCCGTCCCCGCACGTGGATAGTGCCGGCGTCGGGCGCTTCAAGGCCCACCAACATACGGGCGATGGTGCTCTTACCCGAACCCGACTCGCCCACCAGCCCCATGGAGCCGCCTGGCGGGATGACGAAGCTGACGTTGTTGCAGGCAACCACGTTGCCCGCACCCACGCGGAATGCCTTCTGCAGACCCGCGACCTCCAGGACGTGACCGGTCATGATGCCCTGCTTTCTGAATTAGGAATATGGCCGATGGCCGGGACGGCTGCCAACAGCTGCCGGGTGTATTCGTGTTGCGCCCCGTGGAAGAGGTCCGTGCCGCGCAGTTCTTCCACAATCCGCCCCCGGTACATCACGTACACGCGGTCGCAGTAGGCGGCGGCCAGATGGAGATCGTGGGTGATGAGCAGGACTCCCAAGCCGCGCCGCGACTGAAGGTCGCGCAGAATGGCCAGGACTTCAGCCTGCGTGGTCACGTCAAGGGCGCTCGTGGCTTCGTCCGCCAGCAGCAGCTTCGGTTGTCCGGTGAGCGCGGCAGCGATAACAACGCGCTGGAGCATGCCACCGGAAAGCTCGTGCGGATACTGACGCATCCGCTCTTCCGGTTGACGGATTCCCACGGCCTCAAGGAGCTCCAGTCCAGTGGCCGCGGCCTCGGAGCGACTCACGCCCAACACGTGAACCAGCCGCTCCGTCAGAGAGTCACCAATTTTTCGGACCGGATTGAGCGCAGCGCGGGGATCCTGATGGATCATGGCCACTTCAGACGATCGAACCCTGTGAAGATCAGCGCGGGACGCAGCAAGAACCTCTGTCTCGCCCACCGTTATGGAACCTTCGACGGCGGCCGTTTCGGGATACAGCCTCAGCACAGCTCGCGCTGTGGTGGACTTTCCCGAACCGGACTCGCCTACCAGTCCCACCACTTCGCCGGCGTCAACGGTGAGACTCACGTCATCAAGGATTGGGTTAACCAGACCGTTCGCGGTGATCGTCAGGCTGAGATTTTCTATGTCGAGCAGCATTTCCTACCTCTCAAACCGTGAGTTCAGGCGGTCGGACAACCGCACGCCCACAACGTTGACGGCCACCACCACGGCGGCGATGGCTGCGCCGGGAACCAGCGTGGGCCAGATGTGGCCTTGAATGATGCCGGACTGGCCTTCCTGGACCATGAGCCCCCATTCGGAGCTGGGCGGTTGGGCGCCGAAGCCCAGGAAGCTGAGCGTTGCCAGGCTCATGAGCCCTTCACCGAAGAGCACTACGAGGTATCCCAGGAGCGGCGGAGTCAGGTTGGGGATGATGTATCGGACACAGAGGAAGAAGCCGCCCACACCCTGCACCCGATATGCATCCACATACGGTCGGGCCATCTCTGCGAGCGCCAGGGATCGGGTGAACTTGGCAATAACGGGAGCGTAAGCCAGCGCGAGGGCGACGATCGCCGTCGCCGGTCCTTTGCCGAAAACGGCAATCACCAGCACCACGAACAGTAGGCCCGGGAAGGCAAACATCACGTCCGTGATGCGTGCCAGCACCACGTCTATCCAGCCGCCGTTCCATGCGGCAACGGTTCCGATGGTCACCCCAAAAACCGTAGCCAACGCCAGCAGGGCAAGCGGGCCGAGCAACGATTCCCGGGCGCCGTGGATAAGCCGGGAGAACAGGTCCTGGCCCACCTGATCGGTGCCGAGCAAATGACCAGCGCCCGGCGCCTGCCAGATCGCGGTGAAGTCCACCGCGTTGGCGGCATAGGGGGCAACCCAAGGCGCCAGCAGTGCGGCGACGACCACAACTATGAGGAAGCCGAGGCTCACAAGGTACGCAACGTCGCGCTTCTTCCTGGCGATAACCGGGGTGGACGCCAACGTGGACGTCGAGAGGGAGCTCATGATTTCTTGTCCTTTGCCTTGATGCGCGGATCAAGCAGCGGGTGTACCAGGTCCACCAGCGTGGTCACCACCATGTACGTGATCACCATGTAGAGGAGCACGGCCTGCACCACGGGGAAGTCGTGGGTGTTGATGGCGTCCACCAGCAGCTTGCCTACGCCGCTGATGCCAAAGACGCTTTCGACGACGACGGTTCCGGCCAGCATGCTGGCCACCACAAGCGCCACCATGGTGAGGATGGGGCCCCAGGCGTTGCGCAGGACGTGCCGTCGGATCAGTTTGGCCGGAGCCAACCCGAAACTCCGGGCCGCTTCCACGTGGTCCATGGATAGCTGCTCCACCATGGATTGCCGGGTCACCCGGCTGACGATGGCGACGGCGCCGACGGCCAGTGCCACAGCGGGCAGCGCAAGGTGGTGCAGCCGGTCCACGAAGCCTTCGCCGGCACCGGAAACGGGGAACCATCCCAGTTGCACGGAGAAGATGGACACCAGCAGAAGCCCGATCACGAACGAAGGAACGGAGGCCGCGAGCGTGGTGGCTGCCGTGATGGTGGAGTCGGTCCGTTTGCCTTGGCGCAGCGCGGACAGGATACCCAGGCCGACGCCGGCCACGATGAACAGCACGGAGGCGATTGCTACCAAGCCCAGGGTTGCCGGAAGTCGTGTGGCCATCAGCTCGGCTACCGGTTGGTGATACTGGAAGGACGTGCCGAGGTTGCCGATAAAGGCTTGGGATGCCCACAGCCAGTACTGGACCACCAGCGGCTGATCCAGGTTGTACTGTGCCTTCACTTCAGCGACCCGTTCGGGGGTGATGTTCTCCGGATTGCCGATCAGGAAGGTGACCGGATCCCCCGGCGCCGCATACATCGCGGCGAAGATGACGAACGAGCTCACCACCAAGGTCAGGATCATTCCCGCGATGCGGGTTGCTGCACGAATCATGGCACTACTTCTTGCTGCTGCCGACGTCCGCGGCCCACGGGTAGTAAAGGAACGACGCCGACGATGGCGCCCCGCTGATGTCCTTCGACATAGCGATGGTTGCGGGTGTGTGGGCCACAGGAATCCAGACGACGGCGTCCGTCCACTGCTTCTCCAGGTCGATGGCGAGTTTTGCCCGGGCCGCGTCATCCGTGGTGGCTTGGGCTTCCTTGACCTTG
Organism: Paenarthrobacter sp. NPDC091711; assembly: GCF_044756605.1. Taxonomy (NCBI): domain Bacteria; kingdom Bacillati; phylum Actinomycetota; class Actinomycetes; order Micrococcales; family Micrococcaceae; genus Paenarthrobacter; species Paenarthrobacter sp. NPDC091711. Next base: position 110,712 of record NZ_JBIVTF010000009.1, on the reverse strand, counting down.
TTGTCGTAGCCCTCCCCGGCGAATTTCACGAAGTTCACCTTCGCTGTGGAGGCACCGTTCTTATAGAAGCCAACGGGGTCATTTTTGGAGATGTAGTACTCGTCCGAGAAGAGATCCGCCTGTGCCCGCAAGGAGGCATCCGAATAGAAGTCACCGTACTGTTGGCGCGGTATCGTGACGATTTCAGCTTTGAGGCCGATCTTCTGTGCCGCTTCAACCAGTGCGCTGGAGATGACGTTGCGGATGGAGTCGCCGCTGTTGGCCACCACGATCGGTTCCGCAGGCACGCCCGCTTCCTGCACCAGCTTCTTGGCTTTCTCCAGGTCCTCATTGGACGGCTGGGCAGGTGCACCAGCCAAGGCATCGTAAGCCGCGCTGAAGGTTGGCTCTTCGTAACCCCAAGCACCCGGACCAACAGGTGCCTTCCAGGGTTTGGCCAGTCCGCCGAACGCGGCCTGGGCCACGCCTTGCCGGTTCAAAGCCAGTGACAGTGCCTGACGGATCCGTTCATCCTTCAACGCGCCCCGCTCAGTAGCAATGAGGGACCAGACGTTGGTGGACGGGCCCTGGGCGATCTGGACTTTGTCGCTCTTCTGCAGCGGCCCCGCCGTCGCCGGACTGTCCAGGTACGCACCTTGGGCTTCGCCACTGGTCAGGGCGTTCACGATCGCGTTGTCATCAGCCCAGCGGAACGTGATGGTGTCCGCCATTGAGGCGTTGTCGGCGTCCCAGTAGTCAGCGGCCTTGGTGAGCGTGATGCTGGAACCGGCTGACCACTTGTCCAGTTTGAGGGGACCCGAGCAAGCGTCAGGGGCCGACGGCGACCCATAGTTCGCGCCTTGAGCCTCCACAACCTTTCGGTTCAGCACGATTCCGCCGTTGCCGGCCATGGCTTGGAGGAAGATGGCGTCCCGCTGCTTCATGGTGACTGTGATTTGGTGGTCACCTGTCTTTGCCATGTCGGTGACGTTGGCGTATTCATCGGACTCGTCGGCGCCCTTGGCAGCGTGCCGTTGCATGCTCCAGAGCACGTCGTCAGCCGTCATGGGACTGCCGTCGTGGAACTTCACGTCCTTCCGGAGGGTAAAGACCACCGTGGTGTCCGAGGTCCATTCGGCTTTCTCGGCCAAATGGGGCTTAGTAGTGAGATCCGGCTGGAGCTGCATCAGCCGTTCGCAGACGTTGGACATGATGGTGTTTTCAGCCGTTGCGCTGTCAACATCCAAGTCAAAGGTTGCAGGCTCCTGAGTGATCATCCACGTGAAGGAGCCGATCTTGCCGGCGGCTTCCGTGGTGGTTGGACCGAAGGAAACGTCAGTGGGGGTGCTCTGGGCTTGCGGACCTGCTGCGTTGCAGGCGCTGAGCACCAGAGTGAAGACGGCTGCACCGGCAATCACGCCGGTTCGGGCAAAGGGCTTGAATCTATCGTTGCGTTTCACAGTGATACCTCTGCAATGGTGCGGTTGAAGGAGTCGTGGGCGGAACCAGGCCCGTCGTAGAGGTTCCAGGGAATTTGTTCGTAGTTGTGGTCGCACGGTGTTCCGTTGGTGACCAGGTAGTCGCCGGTGGTGAGGTCCACGCAACTGGAGAGCAGCGTGGACCACTGGCGTACTCGGGGGCGTCGTTCATCCGGGTGCGTGCACACAGATTCGGGGTAACCCAGGTGATCTGACATGGCTGACTTGATGAGCTCTCTGGCTTGCCCGGTGCTTGTGGCGGTACTGACCCGCTCCAGCCCCCGCCTCGCTTGGGGAACCCTGAAGAGGGAATCCACAGAGACCGGCCGATAGGTGGCTGCCAGTTGTACGGGCATGAACGCCTCGTAGTGATTTCCGTGGACCATTACTCCGGATTTGTCCGGGTACATCCAGCCGTTGCTTCCCGGCGTGGTTTCCACGTCAATGGAGAATCCGGAACGGTGGGACAACACTGCGTTGCTGGCGATGTGCGGCTTCTGGCGGAAGAGCGTATTCAGCGCATCCGGCAGTTCGGCCTGATCCAGGACCATGCGCCGGATGAAGGTCTGTGGCATGCCGAGTTCGTCGTTGAACCTGCCTCCCAGTCCGTTGGCATTGAGGGCAATGCCTGCGGAGTTTGCCCCGTGGCGACCGATCTGGCCAGCCTCAACCTGCATGATCAGCGTGGGCTTGGGGTCCTGGACCACGCGCAGGATCATCACAGTTTCCTGGGCGCCGAAACGCCAGTCCCAATTCTGGCCGACGTACATATGGCCGTCGCCGGAGGCTCCATCCGTCAAAACGAACGAGGTGCATCCGTCCACGTCATCACGTTCTTCAGGTTCGGGGGCTTTCGCGAAACCGGCGTCGTAAATGATCTCGCCGCGAAGATTCAGCACCATGATGTCCAGGACGTCCCGACCGCTACCTTCAGCGATGCCGCGCATTTCCGTGACTAGATCAGGGGCCGTTTCGGTGCACAGTCCCATCCAGCGTTCGGCCCGGCCGCGCAGCTGATCCCACTCAAGTACCGTCTGCTGCTGGAATGCCTCGGTGTAGAAGTCAATGGCTTTGGTGATCAGGTCTGCGGCAGCAGTACCGTACTGTCGTCCGCGTTCCAGCGGAGGGCCGGAGATCTCCACAATCCTTAAGGATGTGTTGCTCATATCCGTGGGGCCTTTCATTCGGTTGGGTCTCACTGTGATCCGCTGTTGGAAGGGGTATCTTTGGAACAACCGTTACAAGTGAGGGCTTCTTTAGAATGAATAGTACATCCAATGTGACTTCTGTAACAGACGTTACGAAAAATCGGGGCATGATTAATCTGCGCGGTCGTGTCCGCGAACATTGGGACAAGCTCTCCAAAGCCGAGAGGACAGTGAGCACGTTCCTCACCAACAGCTCTCCCGAGCGACTTCTCTACGCGAGCGCGCAGGAGCTCGGTGCCGAGAGCGGGACCAGCAGCGCAACCGTAGTCCGGACGGTTCAGTCGCTGGAGTATTCGGGGTTGCAGGAGCTCAAAAGGGACATTGCTACCCCTTTCACATCAACGGTGGCACCGGAAGTTCGCATGCAGCAGCGCATCGACCATATGGGTGCCAGCATCGAAGACATCTGGCAGAACGTGTGGTCCGAGGCCAAGGACAGACTGGAACTCGCTTCCAGCGCCGACCCCGCAGAGGCGATCGCTCCCGCCGTCGAACTTCTCATGAGAGGTTCCACGATTGTCAGTTACGGCGTGGGCGCGTCCGGAATCGCCGCCCTTAACCTGGCACTGCGCTGTAACCGAATCGGCAGGCGCGCTCGGTGCATTTCCAGTGACGGGTTCCGGCTCGCGGATGATCTGCTCCAACTTGGGAGCCAGGATGTTGTGGTCGTCTTCGCCCCGGGACGAGTAACGGTGGACGTCGAAGTGCTGCTTAAGCGCGCCCGCTCGGTTGGCGCGTCCATCGTCTTGCTAACGGATGAACCCGAGTCGGCGTTGCACGACCTGGCTGACGCTGTGATTCTCGCCCCGCACACGCCCACAGGTATGACTACGGAAGCGCTGCCCTCGATCGTGCTGAGCGACGTCCTGGTCCAGGCGCTGGTCTCCGTGGATCACGAGCAGGCCGTGGAATCGTCGCACCAGCTCACGGCATTGCGGGAGCAGCTGGGATACTGACGTCATTCACGATAGGGAAAATTTCGATTCAGCGGCAATAACCAATTTAGAAGCCCACTCAATGCACTTGCTGGACTTGGCCCGGGTGAGGCTCGAAACGTTATAGCCGGCCTTTGTCTTCTCACCCAAGAGGCGAGCAAGAATGGCATTTTCGCCCCCCGCTTCCTTCAGCACCTTCATTGCATCAGCATGGTTGTCTGACTTAGAGTGACGGCCGACCGCCAGCAAGCAAAATGCGTCGGCTGCTGCTATGCCTGCATGGATTGCCAAAGTAGCAATGACGTCCGCGTAGGTTTCTCCGGAATTTAGCGTGTTGATGGTATCGGCCGCCTCGAGGAAGGCTTGCGAATCCTCAAGTCGTGCACTCGCATCTGACCTCGCCGACACTAGGCAGCCGCCGCATCAGGCAGGCGGCGCGACAACCAACGACGGTCACCGTGAACGTGGACGCCTTCCCTCAAAATCGAGTCGAATATCGGTGCCGCCCGTACTTCTGCCGCTTCGTAAATCATCGGACGAACGTCATTACCGGTGAGGCGGTAGACGTCCACGGCCAGATTTCCAATTTGCTCATATAGTTCATCGCCAGCTCCGTCATCAATGATGAACAGCAAGTCGATATCAGAGTCATTGCGCATGTCTCCGCGTGCCGCTGAACCAAAAAGGATTACCTGCAACGGCTCCTCGGGCCATTTGGCTATTGCGCGGGAAATAAAGCGCGTGAATCGTTCCCTGCCCTGGGACGCCTCAGCAATGACGCCTGCGAGCATGTGGGACAAATTCAAGGCGTACTCGTTCCGATTTCCTACCCTGATACCCATAACAATGCCGCTCTCTTCGAGGCGTTCCAAGCATCGCCTGGTACCAGACACCGAGGCCTTGATGCCACGCTCCCGAACCAGATGCCCGGGCGTGCTCGGGCGACCGTTCGCCAACGCCATGAGGACATCGGCTTCAAGCGTCGGACAAATCGCTCTCAGCGGGTTCTGCAATTGCATCAGGGCCTCCTAATCGCTTCTAATTGTACGCGACTAGTGGAACGTCAGCTTGGTGTCTTCTTCCATTCCTCGACCCGGTCCAACCACTCACCAAGGAGGGCCGCCGTTAGCTGCGGTTGATCCAAGTGCGCGTTATGGCCGGCGTGGTCCAGGACTGCAACCGTGGCCCGCGGATAACTGCCAGCCAGATCCATCTGATCCTGATAACCCACCACATGGTCCTGACGCCCGGCCACGATGAGGGCGGGCCCCTGATTAGTCTCAAAGCGAGCTTCCGGCTCAGTAGTGAGCGCGTAGTTATTGGAGATCCGTGAAATGGCGGCTTGATCAAACGCCCTCAAGCCCGGCAAGGCGGCTTCGCGGAACCGCAGCCAATTCTGGCTGGATTGGACCACGGCCATCTCCTCGTAGTCGGATCTGTCCTCCGGGCTCAGGGTCGCCATCAGCTCAGGATCTGAACGCAGGACAGTCTTGGCGGGCAAAGTTCGCGCCTCGTGATCCGCAACGACCACCGGGCAAAGGAGCGCCAGGCCCAGTACCTGTTCCCCGAATTCGGCCACCAGGTGGCGGGCGATCATGCCTCCGAAGGAGTTACCGAGGACCGCGAACCTTTCGTCGCCGAAGCTCCTCCGGGCAAAGGAAACGACCGCGTCGGCGACGGCGTCAGCACCGTCGATTTCCGGTCCTGCCGATGACTTCCCCATCCCCGGCAAATCAACGTAGATCCGCCGCCACTCCCCGCGTCCGGCAAACACTGGGTCGAGCCCCAGCAGCAGGTGATGGTCGACGCAAAAGCCATGAATGATCAGGATCGGGGTCCCCGCCCCGCGCTCAACAGAATGCACTTTCGAACGCTAGCACCCGGGGAACACGTACGGTCACCAATCCGCACTGACCGAGAGCCCGTTCATGACTCCTGAAGAGTCGGTTGTGATGATGGAGCTGTTGGACGAGGCTCGTCGTCAGATGGGTCTCCTCTATGCGAGTGATCCTCAGATTCCCATCGCAGCAGATCCCCTGGCTGGCACTCCAGCACCTCGCAGAGCGCTTCCAAAGTAGTGAATCGGACCGCCTTGGCCCGCCCGTTCTTCAAAACAGCCAAGTTGGCGGGTGTGATGCCAACCTTCTCGGCGAGCACCCCTACGGGCATTTTGCGCTTGGCCAGCATGACGTCGATGTCCACGATGATCGGCATCAGATCACCTCGTCCAGTTCGGCCCTCAGACCAGCGGCTTCCACGTCCCGCGCCAACGCCTGGGCGAGCAGAGTTCGCATGACCAGCACAACCAGCGCCACTCCCCCGATCATCAACGCTGCCCCACAGATCAGCAACACCACGCCCGGGGCCGTCTCGCCGGGCGCCAGGATCACTGCGATACCGAACATCAGAACGGCAGCGAAAGCGATGGCTCCGAAGATGATGTCCACAAATCGGAAGGCCCGGTGGGAGAACACCGTCCCGCGGCGCACCATGGTCAGCAAACGCCACACGCAGACCGCGACCACCTGGACACACAGAATTCCCAAGACCACGATGGCCAGCAGCGCTACTCGAGGAGCGTCCGGGGCTCCTGCCTCTACGAGGTCGGCTGAGAGCAGCGGGACCATTCGTACCTGAACGAACAACGAACCCGCCAGCACCAACGCGATGACTACCCGCAAGGCAAGGATGGACAGCTTTCCCATGGAAACTCCTTTATCGAACAACAACCATATTCTATCGTTATTCGATACTTAGGCAAGCTCTAGACCATCCTCATGCGATTAGTCAGCTTGCTTACTAAAGCCGCGTTCCCTAGGCTGGAACAGGTCAGACAAACAACTCTCACAGCGGCGGCCACGCCCATAAGGCACCCCGCTGCGCAACGAGGAGGAACAATGTCAGAACACAACATCGCCGGCAAGAAGGTCGCATTTCTGTTGACGGACGGCGTGGAGCAGGTGGAGCTCACCAGCCCATGGCAGGCCGTCAAGGACGCGGGCGGCGAGCCAACGCTCGTGGCCCCATCCAAGGGAAAGCTTCAAGGTTTCAATGGCGTGGAGAAGGGTGACACCTTTGACGTTGATCTTGCCGTGGCCGACGCCAACGCCTCCGATTTCGACGCGCTGGTCCTCCCGGGCGGCGTCGTCAATGCGGATAACCTTCGCGTGGACAAGGATGCCCAGAACTTCACGCGCGCGTTCTTTGAACAGCACAAGCCGGTGGCTTCGATCTGCCACGGTCCGTGGATTTTCATCGACGCCGGCGTCATCAAGGGCCGCAACGTCACCTCGTTCCACACGCTCCAGGCGGACCTGAAGAATGCGGGCGCCAACTGGACCGACGAGGAAGTGGTGTGCGACCAAAGCTTGGTCACCAGCCGCAACCCGGACGATCTCCCGGCCTTCAACAGCAAGCTCGTGGAGGAAATCTCCGAGGGTCAGCACGCAGGCCAGACCGCCTAACTGTCACCCACCCGGATACGGCAAGTGCCGCCGTCGTACTTTCACAAGAAGTACGACGGCGGCACTTGGCGTTTCGTGACTTAAAGGCTTGGCAGCGGGACTATCCACGCACAGTGACGGAGAACTTCCACACGACTTTCCCGGTGTCGGTCATGATGAAGCACTGGCTTGCGCGAGTCCAGGAGGAGTTCATGGTGAGGCGCTTCGTGTTGCACGAGGACTGTGAGCTGAAGTCTGTCGGGTACAGGTAGGTGTAGCCCGCGGCCTGTGCGGGCGTCGCGATCGCGAGGCCTCCGGCGGCAAGTGCGATCGCTGCTGCAAACGTGGCAATGGTCCTTTGACGCTTCATAGTCTCTCCCCAAATAGGCCTGAACGAATATGGCCAAGTTATCAGCGCAGCCAAAGGGCCGAAATGGGCAGGAGTGCCCATGGTGGCGATGGCTCAATGAACTCCATAGGGTCGTCAAGTGTTCCACGTCCCTGGAAATCGGTTCACCTCCGCATCGGGTCCATTTGCTCAGCCGCGTGAGTAAAGGACTTCTCCCAATGACCATGGCAACATATCCAAGACCCAACTCTTGACCGGCAAAGAACGCGAGCGCCAACTGGCCGGGCGAGGAAGTGCTGGCCTTTTTCGCAAGCCAGCATGGTGACTCACGCAGATCAAAAAATCAAAGGCGGGCGTGTCAATGCTCTTCCGCAACCCCGCGAGGAGCCGTTTCTGGTGCAGACTCCGCGTTGGCTGCCCCTGTTGGAGTTGAGTGCCTCAGGGTCGATGCACGCTTGGTAAATTTACTTGCCGCACGGCTGCCGGCCCGTCGGCTCCTTGCCACAATCTCCTTATGCCGGGAGACTTGGAAGGCTAGGTACCAAGCGATCCCAACCACAGCAAAGGCCAGGAGCCAGTAAATCAAGGCAATCCATGGCTGATCTGAAGACGGACCAATCTGAGTTTGGAAGACGATCCATATCCACAACGACCCGAGAATCACGAGGGTGAACGGCTGCCAGTAACTCGTGCAGAACGGTTTTGTAGACTCTAGATAGACCTGAGTGGAGTACAGTGCCCGGTCACGCAATTCCTCGCGCAAGGAGTTGTGCGTCCGCACCTCGTTTGAATCCGTCCCATCAGGTTCAGCTGCTTCCCAAGACTCCATCAGGGATAACGACTCCGACGCCCGTCGCTGCGCCACCAACTCACGGTTGGTGGCCTTCCAGACCGTCACCACAACACCGAGCAACACTCCGAACGCGGTGATCACCGCCGGCAAAACTCTCGCCCACTGTTCCTCTTCCATAATCGCCCCAATCCATGTCAAAGCAGCCCCACCAGGGTTGCCATCATGCGTACCGAGGTAGAGTCGCACTCTCCCTCCGTCTTATCAAAGGACAGCAGATTCTCTGAAAATAGAGCCCCAAGGCTGCCTTGCCTCTGCACGACGACCGCTCAGAACGAGCGTTTGGGATGTAGCGACAACGGCGCCGGCAGCAGCTCCGCCGTCGTAATGTTGTGCAGGTCACACTCGACGCATACGCTGGGGGACGCTGCAGCGTGGCAGCAAGGATGAAAGGCAGTACATTGGCCAGCGACAAGCTCTCCGTAGTTGTTCGCGTCGACGTTGACGGCGAACAGATCCAGATCGCAGCGACCGGTCGCGTGACCATCTCGAGCCTCCAAGGGCTCTACCCGGTGGTCCAACGCACCAAGAGCCTGGGCGGCGGACTCGGTGTCGAAATGGACCTTTCCCAAGCGACCATTGACCCCGACGCACTGGAACAACTGCAGGGCTACACCGCACTCCACGCGGTTCCGGTACGCCTCGCCCCAGACTTCGGCAACGTGACCGCCCTTCCGTCCCGCCGCCTCCAAACCACCACCCGCGCCGCCTAGCACCGCCCGCCCAAACACCCGCCGTCCAACAGGAGATCCACATGCGCAAAGTCACCGCCGGCCTGTTCCACTCAGTGGACGGCGTAGTTCAGGACCCCTTCAAGTTCCAGTTCGACAGCTTCGACGACGAACTGGGCACGGGACTCACCAAGATGATCAACACCGTGGACACCGTGGTGTTGGGGCGCGTCAGCTACGAGGAGTGGGCTAGCTATTGGCCGAACGCGCAGCAAGACGACGACTTCGCCGCCTTCATCAACCCGGTGGAGAAGTTCGTTGCATCCCGCACTCTCACCGAGCCCCTTGAATGGGAGAACTCGCACCTGATCGAGGGTGATGTTGAGCAGTTTGTCACCGACCTGAAGTTGCGGGACGGCGGCGAAATCGCGGTCTGCGGCAGCATCTCCCTGGTACGTCAGCTGCTGTTCGCGGGCATCCTTGACGAACTCACCCTGATGACGCACCCGGTGGTGGCCGGCAGCGGGCGACGACTTTTCGAAGACGGCGATCCCCTGCACCGGCTCGTCCTCGAGAACCAGTACGCCACCAGCAAGGGCAACATGGTCAGCACGTACAGCCTTCGGAAAGACTGAAGGCACGACGGCGGCACCCGCCTGCCGTCGTCGGTCGGTTTCACGATATCCGCCGCTCCGCGCCTTCTGACTACAAGCGGCACTAGGCTCCCCGGTGAGTAACCGATCAGTTCCAACAACGCCGCCGACGACCTCCCTTGCAAACGATCATGCGACGAGACACAACCCGAAATCCGCCCCCACCCGTCTCCCTCCGGGCAATCGCCGAAGAGCTGCCAGCTACAGGAGGAGGATGCGTCGCAGTTCTGCTTCCAATGCTTTCGGAATCTCCGGGTCCACCGTCAATATGAGCGGGAGGGACAACTCAATGGGCTCTTCATCAGCCTTCGCGACCCGATCCATGGCGGTCTCCAGTTGAGCGATAAAGTCTTTTACGCGGCCACGAGTATCTTCAATGGGTTGCTTCACAAACGATGCAGCTATCTCAAGGAGATCCCTCGTCTGCTCTGCTACACGGAGTGACCTAACTTCTGCAGCCCAATCGAGGAGCCCTTCGTACATGTCCACGACGCGATTGGCAATGTGTTCGATAAAGTCCGGATCACCCGGTTCCCCGGGTGCACCAAACGCAGCTTCTTGTGCAACTGGCGCGAATAACTTTTCGAGATTCGAGACTATGGCACCAGCCCGCGACATTAGATCTGAGATTTTATTTGGAAGTTCTTCCAGATCTATCTGGGGTCCGACGTACGGAGCGATGCCGAGACTGTAGTCCCTCCATTTTGGCTCTGTTCGCTGCAGCCCCTCGTAGAGGAAGGCTGCGAATAGGAGATACTCCCATACGGGCGGTCTTGTGGCCAGCAACTCTAACCTAGAGCTTTCATCCCTTGGGACAAGCACTATGTAGGACGGGTCATTCATTGTCGTCCTTACGTCGCTCATAGCCATCTGGAAGGTACCTCGCATCCAGACCGGCTGCCTGAGCTCGCACCCGCATTCCGCGATCCCTTGTCACTAGGGTCAATTTCTCGTCGCAAAGGGCGGCGAAGTAGGTCATCTGGTGGACTATCTCATCGTCGTTGCTTCGGAGACGCTCATGTCCTGGCGGTTCATCGACGACCTGAAGGCTGACGTTACGTCGCACTTCAATCCGGTCAAGGGCCGAGAGCCGAGGTAAGAGCCGGTCTAAGTCCTTTAGAACCCCACCGGCCGGACGAACACCACGATCCTTCAACGCATCCAACTCGTCGATCACAATGAGCGGAAGGACTATACAGACACGTTTTTCCTCAAAGTGATCGTTCCAAGGCAATTCGTGGAAGGGCTTTCCGTGAACAAGGACGTTTGTGTCGCAGACGAGAAATCGTTCATCGGTGGTGTAGTTCAGAAGACGCTGAAAGCGCTCCAATTGATTGGCCAGGATTGTCAGGGCGTACTCTTGGTCCTCGATCTCCCCCCGGATTAACGGCTCCGGACGCTTGGTATCCGAAGTTATACCCCGAATTTGCCAATACCGATCCGTATGCAAACTGCGTGCAACTGCCGGGCTAGAGTATAGAGAGCGGAGGTTTCGCTCCGTCTCCTCTGTCCACGTCATGTAGCGGGTCGCTGCCAGTACGGGTTCCGAGTTCAGGGATCCAGCCAATGAGTGAAGGCTCTGCAACCGAGCTTGCAGGACCATCTGAGCGGTCAGCGCTGATTTGCCACTCCTAAGGAATTCCCAAGCCATCCCCCAATTATGGATTATGCGGCTGGCGTCATGGCAACAATGGGATAAAAAGTAGTGGACTACCCACCCGCTTAACTTATCCACGACCGAAAAGATGCGCCGAAGGACTGATTCCTAGGCGGGTGAAGAACGAATCCCCGCACCTGGGGATCGGCCCGTGGACCAGATATCCAGTCGCACCGGCCAGCAAGGACAGAGAGGACAGCATCGAGAACTCGTATCACGTCGTCGTGGAACGCCGTAGATTGATGCGGCATACGTGTGGGCGGGTCCGACAACCGTAGATCAGCGGCTATTCGCGGACCATACTTTTAGGCTTCTTATGGGCATGCAGAGCTCGGGCCACGGCTATCGCTGTAATAATGTTCTCTTCGTCGCCCCAGTTCTTCCCGCTGATGTGCGACTCCCAGTCCATCTCCCATAACCGTGACGCCACTATCAGATAAATGCTCATTGTTCTTGGGGAACATACCGCGATCAGTTATGTACCAGCCGTCAACGTACTCGATAATTTCCCGAACATTTGCACTTCCCATCCGCAACTTTTGTGCACGGTACCGCGAGGCATACTCCATTGCCTCCGAAAGGCGCCCCAAGCTTTCAGTCGGATCAAAGAGTCCCACACCAAGGTACTCGCCGGTTTCTTGGACCGACCGCCAGAGCTCACGATAGAAGGCGAGGGGTTCTTTGTCCGCGGACCACACGTGCGAAGCCGCCACGGTTCCATCGTCCCATTCAAAATTCACCGTGAGCGTCTCGTCATCATCACTACTCAGGTTGAAGCGAAAGTGCAAGGCTGTTTCCCAAACCGGAACCCGGACACCGCTATGGCTGATGAGACTAGATTCTCGCCCGGTTTTGAGGGCTTGGACAAGGCTCGCTCGATCCCCCTGGTGAGCAAGTTTGGCGTAGACGCTGTGCTCCTTTTGGGCTTCAGCCACCTGGTCCGCGATCAATTGCTCCCGCAAAGTCTTGATGTCGGTGGCGACAGATTCGGACAATATGTTCACATCGGCCTGCGCTGTCGCCGCATCCCGTTTTGCAGTGTCGGCCTGCTCAGTCGCTTCCAGAGTGCGTTTATTGACCTGGCCGATCCAGAACGAGAAACGGTGCCCAACGAACGCGCCTGGGACAATCAGCAATACCGTTACACCTAGGTTTGCCAAAATGCCACTCGTCCAAGGCTCAGCGGCAAAAGTTGCTAGCGACCCCACGATGATGGAGGCTCCCGCCAATAAGCCCACCACGGCCCAGCGAATCCAAACCGGTATCGAGGAGAGCTTTCGTGCCAAGCCGTCCCGCTCTAGTTCCTGGACGACATCCAGCGGGAAACAGCCGGGCTCGGGATCACCGGAACGCTGGCCAGCCGCGCAACGCTGCAAGTCGTGTTCAACGTGGTCCTGTTCATACCGTGGGGCGTGATTGCGCGGCAGTATTTTTCGTGGAGCATGCCGGTTTCAGTCCTCACCGGGGCCCTTGCGTCCGGGCTTATCGAAGCCACACAATTCACCGGCCTGTGGGGAATTTACGGTTGCTCGTATCGCGTAGCCGATGTGGACGATCTCATCACCAACACACTCGGTGCCCTGATTGGCGCACTCATCGCACCTCTTGTCCTCTGGTTCATGCCTCAACGAGGGGAGCTTCGCGCATCCCGCGGCCAGAGCCGCCCTGTCACTGTTTGGCGTCGCTGGCTCGGCATGATCATCGACTACGCGGCCCTGGCGTTCTTCGGTTTCGCGTTCGTGCTGAGCTACAGGATTGCGCTGCTCACTCTCGGCGCGGAACTTCCCGCCAATGGCGACGGCACCTCTCTCATTCTCATGCATCTAGTACCCGGTTTCCTTGTGTTCTACCTGCCGGCGATCGTGGGTTCGGGCGCCTCCCTCGGCCAGCGCGCAGTGTGGCTCCAGCCGCAGTGGCCAGCCACCCGACGTCGAGTATTGCTCCGGGCGAGCGTCACCGGCGGGCTGTACACCGCTCTGACTTTCGTGGATGGGCTGTATCCGACGGCTGGCTTCGGTTTCCTGAGCGGCCTGTTGCTGCTCGTGGCGCTCGTGGTCGTTCCGCTCACCAAATCGCGGGGACTTTCAGGGGTTTTGACCGGCACGCTGATGGTGGATGCGCGCGAAAATGCACGACGACGGGTGGCTGGTTCCGACGTGCAGGCGGAATGATGCTGCTGGCTACTCCTTGGAAGAGTCGATCAGACCCTGAAGGGCAGCGCGCGTGCTGACGAGATCCGCGATGCGGTTGTCGTAGTCCTCAACATGGGCCATCAACGTGGGAACCGCGCAAGGCTCCAACCTCCCCGGCTGGTAAATGCAGTCAAGCAGTTCGCGGATAACGCTCGTGGGAAGCCCGGCTGCGAGCAGTGAGCGAATATGCTGAACCCGTTCCACCGCGGAAGGCCCAAACAGTCGCTGTCCGGTAGGGGATCGATCGGCGAACAGAAGACCACGGCCCTCGTAGTAGCGCAGCAGGCGTGGTGCCACGCCGGTCAGGACTGACAGGTCACCCACCCGGAGCGTTGACGCGCTTGCCTTTGACACTGGTGTCACCTCTTAAGTTCGATCCATGACAATTTCGACGACGTATCTCAACGGTAGTGCCCCGACAGCTGAGGAACTCGCCCCCTTGGCGTTCGCAGGCTATGCCCATTTCACAGCAATGCAAGTACGGGGCGGGCGTGTTCGTGGCTTGGATTTACACCTTAACCGACTCAGGGAGGGAAGTGATCTGCTCTTCGGGCATCACCTCCCCGAGGCATCGATCCTCGGAAACATGAGTGGTGCTCTCACTGCCGCCGATTCCGCGGATTCTTCACTGATGGTCTACATCAGCACCAGGCCGGGCGAATTCAGGTTTGCCGCGAATCCTGACCTTAATGTACTAGTGAAAGTTGCGGATCCTGTGACACCGCCGTCAACTCCCCTGGCACTGGATCTTGTGCAGCACGAACGCCATGTGGCACTAGTGAAGCATGTGGGAGAAGTGTCTAAAACGCTCCTTCTTCGCCACGCAAAGGAACGCGGTTTCGACGACGCAGCGTTCATGGATCGCAGCGGACGGCTCAGCGAAGCAACTATTTGGAATCTCGCGTTCTGGGACGGCACAGGAGTGACGTGGCCCAAGGCGGACATCCTCCACGGTGTCACCATGCAGATTCTCCAGAGACAGCTTCGTGCCCTGGGTGTTGTGCAGGAGACTCGGCAAATTACCGCTGCCTCAATTGCTGAAGCAACGTCTGCCGCTGTGCTTAATTCTTGGAGCCCCGGAATAGGAGTGCGGAGCATCGGTGGCCAACGGCTGGCGGCGAGCCTCGAGCTTGTAAATCTCCTGCACGACGCCTATCAGCGTGAACCTCTGGAACGCATCTGACGTGCCACCCCCGAGGGCGCACCAAACCGGGGGGTGTGTGGCCGGCCCGGGGGGTCTAAGTCAGAACCGGCCACACTGTCCGCTAGAGCGAGCGGACATACGCACGGCCGGCCGGCCAAAGATGGGGCCCTGCTCGTGCGCCGTGACCGGCCGACGAAAGGGTCTCGTCTTCTCGTCAGCCGTGGCTGAGGTCCCGCATCCGAAATGCGCCCTGCAGCCTGTCACTACTAAGTAGTGACGCCGCGAGGCCAAACGTGACATGGATCAGAGCATTTATCTTCTGCTCAGCCAAAAGGGCTACTTCTTACCGGCTTTCAGATCAGCAACCACCTTAGCGATGCGCCGCGCGCGGGTTTCGGGCGTTTTCGCGTCACCGATCGGGTCAACATACCGCCGCTGAGCGCTGTAATTGAGCGTTCCGTAGAATGCCTTTGCCTCCGGCTCGGCGTCCAGTGCAGCAGCAAGGTCATCCGGCACGTCCACGACGCGCGGCTGGGTGTCCACCTCAAGGCCCACTTCCACAGTTTGGCCCGCTGCGGCGCCGGTGAGCTCGCGATTGGCCGAGCTGACGCCCACCATGTATTTCCCGCCCATCACCGCGATGCTGCTGCGGTAGCTCTGGCCGTTGATGGTCACCACCACCGGCGGCCGTTTGCCTGCGCCGAGTCCCTCAACAACCTCGTCCGGAACTTCGATGCCCGCCTTGTTGCCTTCGCCCACAATGGTGGTTGTAAATTTCATGTCCCCAGTATGCCGCCGGTCAGTGGTGGACGCACCCCATCAGCAGGACTAGGTTCAACGTACGCCCCGCTTTAAGCAAGGAGAGAGAACATGGACGAGCAGGACCTTTTGGAACGAATTCAGTCCCTCGTTGAGGAAGAGCACCGCCTCCGCGACGCTGCCGGGTCAGACGACGGTGACGGCGACAGCACGGCCCGCCTGGCTCATCTCGAAGCCCAGCTTGATCAGTGCTGGGATCTCCTCCGCCAGCGCAGGGCCAAGCGGGACGCCGGGGAGAACCCGGACAGCGCTGAACCGCGCCCCATCAGCGAGGTTGAGGGCTACCGACAGTAATTAGGCTCCTTCAAGCACCTGGCTGGTAGCCCACGCGAGGTATTTGGCAGCGTTGGCCACGGCGTCGGCGACGTCCGGGACGCCATCCTTGCGCTGTGCCACGTCCAGCAGTTGGGCTGCAGCAACAATGCCATGCTTGGCCAGGTCTTCCGGCGTTACCGTGATGCGTCCTGCCACTGCGATCACCGGGATGCCGTGCAGGCTCGCGGCATCAGCCAGCGCGATCGGCGCCTTGCCCGTGAGCGACTGCTCGTCCATGGAGCCTTCACCGGTGATCACCAGATCGGCCTCACCCAGGTGCTTCGCAAGGCCCGTAAGCCCGGCCACCAGGGCGAAACCGCCTTCCAACGCGGAGTCAGTGAAAGCCAGGAACGACGCCGGGAACCCTCCTGCTGCTCCAGCCCCCGGAACGTTGACATCGCGGCCCGTGGCCTCCCGAAGGAGCGACGCCCAATTGCGAAGACCGGCGTCGAGCTTCTCAACGGCGTCCTCATCCGCACCCTTCTGGGGGCCGAAAACATGCGCGGCACCTTCCGGTCCGTACAGCGGGTTTTGGACGTCGACGGCGATTCTGAACTTCACGGCGGACAGCCGGGGATCCAGCTCGGAGACATCCAAGGCAACGACGTCGGCAAGGGAGCCGCCGCCGAGGGGCACCACATTGCCGGCCGCATCAAGGGGTTTGAGCCCCAAAGCACGCAAGGCGCCGCTGCCGGCGTCGGACATCGCGGAGCCGCCCAAGCCGAGCACGATCTCGGTGGCACCGGCGTCGAGGGCCGCCGCCACCAGCTGGCCGCAGCCGTAGCTGTGGGCTCGCAGCGAATTCTCAGGTGTGGGCTCCATGTGAGCAAGGCCGGAGGCCATCGCGGTCTCAATGACTGCACTGGCCCCGCCGAAAGCGTCCTGGCGGATGGCCCACGAAGCTCCGACGGGCTTGAGGATAGGGCCCACAACCGCGTTGTTCCGTTCCTCGTAACCCGCCGCTATGGCTGCATCCAAGGTCCCTTCCCCACCATCGGCAACGGGGAACTGGGTGGTCACGGCATCCGGGTAAACGCGCAGCGCGCCTTCGGCCATGGCCGACGCGGCTTCGGCGGCGGTGAGGGATCCCTTGAACTTGTCCGGGGCGATGAGGATACGCATGGCTCCTATCTTGCCAGCTTCGCCGGGAAAGCGCTTGCCGAGCGCGTAACGTAGCGGCTTGTTCATTCGGCCGAGCCTTTCCCGACGCGCAGTTCAGGGTGGCTGTTCGGTATCGCACCCACTCCCGCCAAGCGCATCCCTAACCTCTGGTGCGCCCGGCGCAAACGGGTGCGCCACCCACGCCGAACGGGTGCAGAGGGCGCTAAACGGACGCGGTCCTCCGGCAGCAAAACACCGAACTAGCCGTTGAGCACCCGAACAGGAGCTCCGTTGAGCCACCCCTTGACGTCCTCGAAAGCCCCACCGTAGAACTGCCGGTAGCTCTCGTGGGTCACGTAGCCGACATGCGGCGAGAGCACTGTCCGCGAAGAATGAAGCAGTGCGTGCCCTGAGGGAAGGGGCTCCTCGTCGAACACATCCAGCGCAGCGCCGCGGATCCACCCTTCCTCAAGGGCCTGGATGAGGGCTGCTTCGTCCACTAGAGGACCGCGTGCGGTGTTGACCAGGACGCCCTCGGGGCCGAGCAGACGCAACTCTTTCGCGCCGACAATCCCCTGCGTCCGTTCAGACAACCGCAAGTGCAGCGTCACGACGTCGGACTCGCGGAACAGCTCCTCTTTGCTCACCTTGCGGGCGCCCGCGGCCTCAGCGGTTTCAGTGGTCAAATTCTGGCTCCACGCCAGGACATCCATGCCGAAGGCCTTCGCGTACCCTGCCATGCGCTTGCCGATCTTGCCCAGGCCAACGATTCCCAGCGTCTTACCTTCGAGTTCAAACCCGACGCCGGTCTGCCAGTCGCCTGCGCGCAGCGAGTTCTCCTCCACAGTGAGATTCCGGGCAAAGGCCATCAAGAGCGCCCACGTCAGTTCAGGTGCCGCGGCAGGTGAGCCACTGGTCCCGCACACCACGATCCCCCGCTCCGCAGCTGCCTCCAGGTCAATCGCGGCGTTGGCCATTCCAGTGGTCACCAGCAGCTTCAGGTTCGGCAGGGCCTCAAGGACGTCCTGTGGAAAACGGGTCCTTTCACGCATTGCCACAATGATGTCGAAAGGCGCCAAGGCGGCCACGGCTTGCTCTTCGGAGACGAAAGGTGCGCTGAAGACGCTGACCTTCACGCCGTCGTCGAGCAGCGAATCCCACGGGGCGTAATCGCCGGAGACCTGCTGGTAATCATCAAGGATGGCTAAACGGAATCGGGTCACGCTACTCATCCTTGCGCGGCGAAGCGTGGGACTCAAGGCCGACGGTGATTTTGCGGCTCGCCAATAATTCGTCGACAACCCGCTGCGGCGTCGTTGCCCAACGACGCAATAGCGGGACGAGAGCCATCTCAAAGGCCTATGGCATCCCGGAGCAAATGATTCTAACGTTGTAAAGGACGTAAGCATCCCTTTCGAAGGAGATCCCTTGACTGAGCCGCGCAACCGAGCGTTTCCCAAGCCCGAGCATCCCCGCCCACAACTGGTCCGCGAGAAGTGGATGAACCTTAACGGAACCTGGGGTTTTGAGATCGACGCCGGTGACTCCGGTGTGGAGCGCGGGCTCGCCACGCGTGAACTCACCAGCGAGATTCTGGTTCCTTTTGCGCCGGAATCGGCGCTGTCCGGGATCGAACACGTGGATTTCATGGAGGCCGTTTGGTACCGGCGCACGGTGACCATCCCGCAGGAGTGGGAAGGCCAGAACGTGCTGCTTCATTTCGGCGCTGTGGACCACGACGCCACCGTGTGGGTCAACGGCATTGAGGTTGCCCGGCATCGAGGCGGCTTCACACCCTTCACAGCGGATCTGGGAGGAGTTGCTGAGCCCGGAACGGAGGCAGTGATCGTGGTGCGGGCCAGGGATTCCCGCCACGAGATGCAAGCCCGCGGCAAGCAAGCCACCTGGTACAACAACACCCACTGCCAATACACCCGGACCACCGGAATCTGGCAAACGGTGTGGATGGAGGCTGTCCCCGACGTCCACATCAAGCGCCTGCGGATGACCCCTAACTTGGCAGGCTCGAGTATCACCGTGGAGGTGCCCATCAGCCAGAACAGGAGCGGGCACACGGTTACTGCGGTCCTGACTGACGGTTCAGGTGGCCGGATTGAGGCGTCTGCCCGGGCTGACCTGGACCTCACCCCCACCCTCCGCCTCAGCATCCCCGCCGAATCACTGCGCCCTTGGTCCATCGAGGATCCGTTCCTCTACGACCTCGAGCTCAGCATCCGGGACTCGTCCGGCACTGTTGTTGACCAGGTCAGCAGCTACGCCGCCATCCGCTCCATAGCGCTGGACGGCAAAGTGGTCCGCCTCAACGGCAAGCCCGTCTTCCAACGCTTGGTTCTGGATCAGGGTTATTGGCCGGAGTCGCTCATGACCTCCCCCGACGAGGCGGCCCTGGTCAAGGACATCGAGTTGTCCATGGCCGCGGGCTTCAACGGTGCCCGCCTCCACCAGAAGGTCTTCGAGGAACGCTTCCTCTACCACGCGGACCGGCTCGGTTATTTGGTGTGGGGAGAGTTCGGCGACTGGGGTGTCTCCGGCGGAGGAACGGTGGGACACAACCAGCAACCCACGGCGAGCTTCGTGGCCCAGTGGCTCGAGGTTCTCAAGCGGGATTTCAACCACCCGTCCATCATCGGCTGGTGCCCTCTTAATGAGACCCATCAAGTCCTGCACGACCGCCTGACAGTTCTCGACGACGTCACCGAAGCCATGTTCCTGGCCACCAAACTCGCTGACCCCACCCGGCCGGTCATCGACGCTTCCGGCTACGCACACCGGATCCGGGACACTGACATCTACGATTCCCACTCCTACGAGCAGGACCCGGACCGCTTCCGCATGGAACAGCAAGGCCTTGCTGACGGGAAGCCCTATATCAACCGCAAGGCGGACGGCGAAGAGTACTCCGTGCCGTACGCCGGCCAGCCCTACTTCGTCTCCGAGTTCGGCGGGATCTGGTGGAACGAAATTGAGGCCAGGCAGGCCGTGGAAGGAAGCGACGTCGCCACGTCATGGGGCTACGGTCAGCGGGTCAGCAGCGAGGAAGAGTTCTACGCACGCTTCGACGGTCTCTGCTCAGTACTGCTGGATAACCCGGACATGTTTGGCTATTGCTACACCCAGCTCACGGACGTGTTCCAGGAGAAAAACGGCATCTTCACCTTCGACCGCAGTAACAAGTTCGATCTGGAAAGGATCCGCGCCAGCCAAGTTCGGCCTGCCGCGATCGAAACCCGAGGGAAGTGAGAGAGCGTCACCACGAAACCCGAGGGAAGTGAGAGAGCGTCACCACCAAAACCCCGACGCTCTATTTGACCCACTCGCCCCGGCGCACCAGAACTTCCTTGAGCAGATCGAGCCGGTCGGACACGATCCCGTCCACACCGAGGTCCAGCAGCCGTTCCATCTCCACAGGATCGTTGACGGTCCACACATGAACGTGCCTGCCCAGTCGGCGTGCGCGCCGGATAAACCCCGGTGTGACCACGGGCAAGCGTCCGTAGCGGACAGGAACCTGGAAAACGTCGACGCCGGAGAGCATCTTGCGTGCCAACGGAACCGGCAGTACGGGCCCGAGAAGAACGAAGAGCGCGGTGAGTGAACTGCCGGCCGAGGACGCCACACGGCGCGACAGCTTTGCCAGGACTGCTCTGCGGCGTCTATCGGAGAAGCTGGTGACCAAAACCTTGTCATGGACGCCATGCTTCTCGATCGCCGCTGCCATGGGGCCTACGGAGTTCCAGTCTTTGACGTCCAGGTTCAGCCGGGCTTGAGGCAACGAAATGACCAGATCGTCGAAAGTTGGCACCGGCTCTACGCCGCCAATGCGGGCCTCGGAAACCTCGGACGCAGAAAGCTCCGCAATGCGGCCTGCAGAATCCGTGACGCGGTCCAAGGAGGAGTCGTGGAACACCAGCAGTACGCCGTCGGACGTCGTGTGGACATCCGTTTCAAGATGCACGGTCCCCAGCTCCACGGCAGCTCGGAATGCGGCCATGGAATTCTCCAGGCCATCCAAGGAGAAACCCCGGTGAGCGAAGGCCAAAGGGCCCACTGAACCGTCCTTGCGGAGGAAGTAGGGCAACGTCACTCCCGTAGCGTAGCCCATCACCAAGGTGCGCTTAGCTCTCCTGCGGGAGGGCCGCCGTCGTTGATTGTGGAACGACCGCCACGCCGTCGCTGACATGCACCAGCGTCCGGCCGCGACCGTCGTCGAGCTCCACCCACACCGCGGTGGCATCGCCGGTCACGGCGTCCACAACGCCGGAGGACTCGAAACCCGGAGTCAGGGTGACTTTGACGCGGTCACCCTGGCGAAGCGAACGCCAGTGATGGTCCGGCTCGATGCGCCGCAAAGGTGCGGTGTTTACGTTGTTGATCCTGCGCTTGGCCATGATTCCCCCTGCAAAATCCGACTGATAAGACACGATGCGAACGGGTCCTTGGCTGGAAGCCTACGGAGCCAACATGAACGCCGGTTGTATGGAGGCTGGGAACTGGATGACACTGCTGTACTGACAAACTAGGGGCATGACTGTGTTGATTGCCGGCTGCGGCGACCTTGGAACCGAAGTTGGACTGCGCTTCGCAGCTGCGGGCCATGAAGTGGTGGGCTTGCGTCGGTCCCCCGAAAAGCTGCCAGCCGAAATCAGGGGTGTGTTCGCGGACCTCTCCACTGAGCTGCCTGAACTGCCAACAGATGTGGACATTGTTGTGGTGGCCGTCGCCGCCGATGCATCCACCGAAGAGGCTTACCGCGCGGCGTACTTGGACGGCGTGAAGAACGTGCTGGACGCCCTGGAACGGCAATCCATTGAGCCAAAGCGGATCCTCTTCGTCTCCTCCACGGCTGTGTATAAGGATTCCGGCGGAGCGGTTGTGGACGAATCCACCCCCACGGAGCCCACCCGATTCAGCGGCAAGGTCCTGGTTGAGGCCGAAGAGCTCTTGTTCACCCGGACGCGCGGCACCAACACGCAGCCCATCTCCCTGCGGCTGGGCGGAATCTACGGGCCCGGACGCACTCGGCTGATCGACCAAGTCCGCAGCGGCAAGGCTGTTATCCCCGCCCTGCCCCGGCACACCAATCGCGTCCACCGCGACGACGCCGCAGCCATGATCGTCCACCTCACCACCATGGAAGCTTCCCCGGATTCGGTCTACGTAGGGGTGGATGACCACGCGGCGGAAATGGGGGACGTCATGCGGTTCCTCGCCTCAGAGATGGGATGCCCGGAACCCACGACGGCGGCACCTGACAGCGCGTCCGACGCCGGTCCCGGGGATAAGCGCTGTTCCAACGCACGTTTAAGGACCACCGGATTTGAACTCACCTTCCCCACGTACAAAGAGGGCTACCGCGCTTTGCTCGCCGGTGAGGGCGTGCGGCACCCGTGAAACGGGAGGGTCCTGCCGCTGCGCGGGCGCAAGGGTGGGGCCGGGCCTACTTCGCTGTACAAGCCTTGGCCGGGCTGGCGTGGTGGGTAGGTGTTTTCCTGTCACCGGCCATCCGCACTGCCACTCTGGGCAGCTTGGACCCGGTCATTGTGGCGGCCTTCGACATTCCCTTGTTCGTCATCGGCTCAGCTGTCGCGGCGCTCGGCGTCAGGGCAGCAGCCGCTGTGGCCACCGGCTGGACGGGTCTGGTTGCGGTCTCTTTGGCCGCCTACGCAACCATCACCACCGAGGCGGGCTGGGGCGTCCTGATCATGTTGGCCGCCGCCGCATGTTCAGTGGTTGCGCTGTTCTTTATGGTGCAGGGCCGCGTCCCCACGGAGTTGATGGTGCGGGGGCCCTTCGCGTTCCGGCCGGCGTCCAACCGGGGCGGAACAGCAGGCAACGTGGGAGCAACCATCGGGCAACTGATCCTCTTCTGGGGATTCTTCCTGGTGGTCCTTCCGTCAGTCATTAAGTGGTTCGAGCATCGGTGGCACGTTACTGTGCCGTTCCCCTCCGCGGCAGCGCCCGCCGGCCTCGTGGTGCTGGTATTGGCCAGCACCCTCGGTATTGCTTCCGCAGTGACCATGTCCTCAACCGGACGCGGCACCCCTTTGCCCTCTGCCATGCCCAACCGCCTGGTCATCGCCGGACCGTATAGGTGGGTGAGGAATCCCATGGCTGTGGCAGGAATTTCCCAAGGGGCAGCTGTGGGCCTGATGCTGGGTTCGTGGCTGGTAGTCGCCTATGCGGTTGTGGGCTCGCTGCTGTGGAATTACGCTGTCCGGCCGCCCGAGGAAGCTGATCTGGAACGCCGATTTGGAGCCGAGTTCCAGCGATACCGCGATTCAGTGCGCTGCTGGATACCCCGCTGGAGAAAGGACCTCCCTCATCGCAAGGGGAGGCCGCCCTTCCGCCCCTAGTTTTTGTTCACCGGGTCCAACAGCCCATTGAGGAATCCGTAGTCCAAGGCGTCCGCGACTGCCGTGTACGTGCCCGCCGTGTTTATCTCTTCGGCTGCTCGCTGAGCGACGGCGTAGGCGGCTTGGGCGATGCTGGACCCAAGGCTGACACGGGAGACGCCAAGCCCTCCGAGCTCGCCGACGCTCAGCGATCCCGCCCCCACCATGACGTTGACAGGAACAGCTATCCCGGCGGTCAGCGCTGAAATAGTGCCTGCATCTGAGGCCCCCGGAACGAAGATGCCGTCGGCCCCTGCTTCCACGTACTTTTCAGCTCTGGTCAGGACCTCGGTAATCTGCTGGTCCGCTGTGCCGGCTCCTGCCAGGAAGACGTCGGTTCTTGCATTGATAAACAAGTCCCGGCCGGCGCTCAGTGCGGCATCCCGCGCAGCCGAGATCCGGTGTGCAAAGACTTGGGGGTCCCGGGAGCCGTCTTCAATGTTGATGCCCACTGCACCGGCCTCAAGAAGCTCGGTGACTGTGGCTGCAATTCCCTCCAGCGTCTCGGAGTAGCCGCCCTCAATGTCCGCCGTAACAGGCACGTTGACGGCCTTAACGATGCTGGCAACCACGGCCATGGCACGCGCCCTGTCCAGTCGGTCGCCGTCGGGGAAACCCAAGGACCAGGCCACTCCCGCGCTGGTAGTGGCAATTGCAGTTGCGCCTGCTGCCTCTGTGATCACGGCGCTGGCCACGTCCCAGGCATTGCTCAGGGCGAGTGGCTTTGGGCTGGTGTGGAGAGATCGGAAATGAGCAGCAGTCTGGTGGTGTTCGAGGTTCATGACTTCATTCCACCAGCCGGTGCGAACTCTGGCTGGCAGGAATCGGACATCACCAGGGCGGTACCGACTAAACCCGCTGCTCGGTGAGCTTTGCCTCGAGAATCTGGGCCACGCCGTCGTCGTCGAAGTGCGGCGCCTGCTGCCCGGCGGCGAGGATGGCTTCCGGGTGTCCGCTGGCCATCGCATAACCGTGACCGGCCCAGCGGAGCATCTCAATGTCATTGGGCATGTCCCCGAACGCCACGACGTCGGCCGCTTCGATTCCCAGCGACTCGGCGTACTGAGCCAAAGTGACGGCCTTGTTGATGCCGGGAACGGACATCTCCAGCATCGCGGTCCGTGGCGCTGAGTGGGTGGTGCTCACCAGGTGCGCCACGGCCGGCTGCACTTCGGCGAGGAACTCGTCCGGCGTTCCCTTGCGGGTGATTGCCAGGAATTTTACGACGGCGTCATCCGCCGTGAGCGTCTCGGCCAGCGGTTTGGGGGTGAACTCGGCGAGGAGCTCGCTGGTTTCGTTCTCAATGAAGCCCGGTTCCAGCTGGAAACCCGTGAGGGTCTCTACAGCGAACAGGGCGTCAGGCCGGAGGGATTTGATGATGCGGCGTGCCTCAAAGACGGACTCGGCATCGAGAGCACAGGATGAAAGTGCCTTCTCGGTTTCGAGGTCCCACACCACGGCACCGTTGGAACAGATCACGATCCCACTGTGACCCAGTTGGTCCTGGAGCGGGGACAACCAGCGCGGCGGACGACCCGTGACGAAGACGAGTTCCACCCCTGCGTCGCGGCACGCTTGGAATGCCTTGATGGTCCGGTCACTGATCTTGCCGTCGTGACCGAGGATGGTGCCGTCAATATCGCTTGCTACGAGCCGCATCATGCCAGTCTACGTGGGCGTACCGGCCCACAAGGTCGCGCGGTTCGGGGAGCCCGGCATAGTGTGAAGTCATGAGTGAGAAGACCAGCGAAGTCGAAGAACACAGCACCCGGGGGGCCTACGTCACTGGAGGCGAGTTCACCCGGGACACCAATTACATCGAGGACAGGATCACCCGCGACGGCTCCGCCGGACCCAACGGCGAGCCTGGCTGGCCCGTAGAACCGGGACGTTACCGCTTGGTGGCAGCGCGCGCTTGCCCGTGGGCCAACCGTGCCGTGATCGTCCGCCGGCTTCTCGGCTTGGAGGATGTCATCAGCCTCGGCCAACCTGGCCCTACCCACGACGCCAGATCCTGGACCTTCGACCTCGACCCGGATGGCAAGGACCCGGTACTTGGCATCGAGCGCCTGCAGGAAGCATTTTTCCGCCGCTTCCCGGACTACCCTCGCGGCATCACGGTCCCAGCAATGGTGGACGTCCCCAGCGGCGCAGTAGTCACCAACAACTTCCCCCAAATCACACTGGACTTCTCCACTGAATGGACCGAATTCCACCGTCCCGGAGCGCCGCAGCTGTACCCGGAGCACCTGCGCGAGGAAATCGACCAGGTCAACAAGCGCGTCTTCACGGAGGTCAACAACGGCGTCTACCGGTGCGGCTTCGCCGGATCCCAGGAAGCGTATGAGGCCGCGTACAACCGGCTGTGGACTGCCTTGGACTGGCTGGAGGAACGGCTCACCGGCCAGCGCTACCTTGTAGGTGACTCCATCACCGAGGCTGACGTGCGGCTCTTCACCACGTTGGCCCGTTTCGATGCCGTCTACCACGGACACTTCAAATGCAACCGCAACAAGCTCAGCGAGATGCCGGCACTGTGGGCGTATGCAAGGGATCTGTTCCAGACACCGGGCTTCGGGGACACCATTGATTTCGTGCAGATCAAGCAGCACTACTACATGGTTCACGAGGATATTAACCCCACCAGAATCGTTCCCGTGGGCCCGGACCTATCTGGCTGGCTCACCGATCACGGACGGGAATCCTTGGGTGGAAGCCCGTTCGGTCAGGGCACACCGCCGGGACCCGTCAAAGCCGGCGAGGTAGTGGCCGACGGGCACGGGGCCAGCTAGGACCTACCCCACGCCATGGTTGAGCTCAGCCCGCGTGGGCGGATTCGCTCCCGCACGTGACACCGTGACAGCGGCCGCGCGAGTGGCGTGATCCATGATGGCGCTCAGAGTTTCCACTGGCATCGCCCGGAGATCGGACCGGTTCTGCGCGCCGTCCAAGCCATGGTCCACAATGGCGGACAACAAACCCGCCATGAAGGAATCGCCTGCGCCCACGGTGTCCACCACATTCACGGAGGGCGCGGAAATCTGGGTTTCCCCTGCCCGGGAAACGCCCCATGGCCCACGTGAACCACGGGTGACCACCACTAGAGCCGGCCCTTCTTCGCCGCCCAAGGACAGCCAGCGGCGAGCGGATTCCACCGGATCTACACCGGGGTACAGCCATTCGAGGTCCTCGTCCGAGGCCTTCACCACGTCAGACAGCACCACGAAGCGCTCGGCTTGTGTGCGTGCATACTCAACATCCGTGATGATGCTGGGCCGGCAGTTGGGATCGAAACTGATGGTGCTGCCCGGGTGGGCGTGCTCGACGGCGGCAATCACCTCGGCGGCGCCCGGCTCCAGGAAGGTGGCAATGGAACCGGTGTGCAGCAGGGTGGAGCCCTGCAGCATGAGCGGCAACCGTCCGGCGAGTCCGGGAAGCTCCCAGGCGAGATCGAACGCGTAGGTGGCGGCGCCGTCGTCGTCGATCTGCGCGGTGGCCACACTGGTTGGTTTCTCGTCAGGCGGAAGCGGAACCATCACCGAGCTGGAACGGAGGTGCGCAGCAATGGAATCGCCGTACGCGTCCCGGCCGTAGCGCCCAATGAACTGCACCGGGTGATCCAGCCGTGCCAGACCGACGGCAACGTTCAGCGGACTCCCGCCCACGTGCGCCTCAATTCCCGAGGAGCGTTGAACGACGTCCACCAGGGCTTCACCAATGACTGTCAGCATGGGGACCACTCTGCCAGAGGCGGGCCCTCACCACCCACAGATTACGAGAGCAGCCGTTGCACCAATTCGCGGCATTTCTTGTAGGCCACGGCCTTGGGATCGATGAGGTCGAAGTGGTCGCCGGGGACGCGCAGCAGCTGGGCCGCACTTCCGGCCGCCGTTGCGGCAGCCACATACGCTTCGGATTGGCTCGCGGGAACGTCCTCGTCATCCGTGGCATGCACGGCATAAACGGGAACGTTGATGGGCAGGGAACTCATGGGGTCCGCGTATTTATGCCGTTTAGGGAATCTATGGGAATCGCCGCCCATGAGGTTGCAGACGGCTCCGTTGCTGAGGTTCAGCTTCTCCGCCGCCGCCAGGTTCAAGAGGCCCGACTGACTCACCACGCCGGTCAGGTGCACAGCGTTGTCCTCCGATCCCCGCTGGAGTTGACGGTCGGCGTCAGGCGTTCCGATGGAGGATAGCTTCTGCCGTCCGGCAGCCCAGACGGCCAGGTGGCCGCCGGCTGAGTGGCCGAGTGCCACCACTTTGCCGAGTTGGAGATCGTGCTCACCGGCGATTTCGGACAGGTGGTCGATGCCCGCCAGGATGTCCTCGAAGGTATGGGGCCAGCCACCGCCATTCCCGGCCCGCCGGTACTCGAGGTTCCACGCGGTGATTCCATGCGCTGCAAGGTCCCGGGCAAGGGGCTCCCCGAGCTCAGCGCCATACTGTGAGCGCCAGTAGCCGCCATGGATCACAACGGCGATTCCACCGGCCACGCTGGACGCGCCGCGATGGTTTCCGTTGGACGGTTCAGGTATGAAGAGTTCGCCCCATTGGCTGGGGTGTTCGCCGTAGCTGTACTTGTGCCGCAACATTGCGCCCTCCTTTGTACTGAGCCTATCGTGACGATTCGGTAGTTTGGCTAGAGGCACCCCGACGGCGGGTGGCTCGGTTCAGTGTCGGACCCGCCCCGTAAGCTGGGGGCATGGCAAGCAATTGGGACAGCCTGGACCAGGCTCAGCGTGACTCTGTGGATGCGAACGTGGCGCTCTATGAGCGTGTTCGCCCTGCATTGAAGCGGGTCACGCGGGATGTTCTGCTCACTTTGCGGGACATGTTGAACGACGCTGAGGTCACTCCCTTGTTCGTCACGGGACGGACCAAAACCGTGGAGTCATTCCGCGAAAAGATTTCCCGCACGGATGATCCCCTGGAGCCGGGCGGTCCGCGGGTTTTGAAATTCCCGGACCCTTTCCGCACGTTGAATGACATGGTGGGCATCCGTGTCATCACCAAACTGCCTGCTGAAAACGCGGCGGTAGCCAACATCATCAAGCGGCAGCGCCAACTTTTTGATTGCCGCGGCGATCGCGAGAAGGACATCGGCTCCATCGAGTCCGGAACCTATGGATACTCCAGCCGCCACCTCATTCTGCGGACCATCCAGAACGAGGCCGTGAAGGAGTACCAGCACGTCTTCAACCCGGACATGCCCGCCAACGGCAGCTACTTCTTCGAATGCCAGATCCGTACCGTGTTTGCGCATGCCTGGAGCGAGATCGAGCACGACATCCGCTTCAAGGCCGAAGACCCGCGCGCCTGGACGCCGCATTTCGATCGCCAGTTCACGGCCACAGCGGCCATGTTGGAAACCGTGGAGAGCGCCTTCGCGGATCTTCATGAACGCTACGAGGAAGTCCGTAGCTACTGGGACCTCGAAGGTGAGGGTGGCTCGCCGCTGACGCCAAACCGGGTTCGTGACGTCTGGCGTACCCTCTTGCCGCACGTTGACCGTAAAGTTGATGACGACTGGGGATGGGCCGCTGAACTGCTCGCCGCCCACGGACTCACCAAAACCGTGGAACTTGCCGGGCTGCTCAGTGCCAACCGGATCACCGAGGTCCGCAAGGCCCTGGACCACCGCTACTCCCCCGGCCCCGACCGCCTCCTGGACGACCTCCTGCTGTGGCAGTACGGAACCGAACACATTGATCTCACCGCTGAGGCGCCCGACGTCGTCCCGCACCCGCGGCGCGACAGCCTCCTGCGGCGTCTTAAGCAGATTGAGCGTTACCGCCAGACTGCCATATAAAAGACCGCACTGTAAGGACCCATGACACCCGAGCAACTCATGTCACTGCGGGCGACCTTCCGCTCGCCCCGCCGCCTGCTGACGGAGTCCCTTGCGGGGCTCGTGGTGGCTTTGGCGCTGATCCCCGAGGCCATCGCATTCTCAGTGATTGCCGGCGTGGATCCTCGGATCGGTTTGTTTGCATCGTTCACCATGGGCGTGGTCACTGCCATCGTGGGCGGGCGTCCCGCCATGATTTCCGCGGCCACCGGAGCTGTTGCTTTGGTAATTGCACCGGTGATGAAGGAACACGGGCTGGACTACCTCATTGCCACGATCATCCTGGCGGGCGTCTTCCAGATCATCCTGGCCATTCTGGGCGTCACCAAGCTGATGCGTTTCATCCCGCGGTCCGTGATGATCGGCTTCGTGAATGCCTTGGCAATCCTGGTGTTCATGTCCCAGATGCCGGAGCTCTTCAACGTGCCGTGGATGGTCTATCCCATAATCGTTGTGGGTTTGGTGATCGTGTTCGGGCTGCCCCGCATCACCACAGCCATACCCGCGCCGTTGGTAGCGATTGTTGTCATCACGCTGGTGACTGCTCTGGGGAACATCGACGTTCCCACCGTCAGCGACAAGGGTGAACTCCCGGACAGCCTGCCCGGGTTCTTCCTGCCCAACGTTCCGTTGAACCTGGAGACGTTCCAGATCATTGCACCCTTCGCCTTGTCCATGGCGATGGTGGGCCTGCTGGAATCCCTGATGACCGCCAAACTGGTGGATGACATTACTGACACCCGTTCCAATAAGACCCGCGTCTCTTGGGGCCAGGGTGCCGCCAACATCATCACTGGTTTCCTTGGTGGCCTGGGTGGTTGCGCGGTGATCGGTCAGACCATGATCAACGTCAAGGGCTCGGGGGCTCGAAGCCGGCTTTCCACGTTCCTGGCCGGCGTTTTCCTGCTGGTACTGGTTGTGGTCCTGGGCGATGTTGTGGGCATGATCCCCATGGCGGCGTTGGTGGCGGTGATGATCTTCGTTTCATTGATCACCTTCGACTGGCACTCCATCCGGATCTCCACCCTCAAACGGCTACCAAAATCTGAAACAGCCATCATGCTCGTCACTGTTGCCGCTGTAGTGGCGACGCACAACCTCGCGGTGGGTGTCGGCGTCGGCGTCTTGACCGCCATGGTGCTCTTTGCGCGGCGGGTGGCCCATTTCGCGACCGTTGAGCGGACGGAACTGAAACTCAACGGCGAAAACGTTGCGACGTACACGGTTGACGGCGAATTGTTCTTCGCTTCCTCTAATGATCTGTACACCCAGTTCGACTATGCGAAAGATTCCTCAGAGGGCATAGATCGGGTGATCATCGATTTGCATGGCTCGCACATCTGGGATGCCTCCACGGTTGCTGTGCTGGACTCGGTCACCGAGAAGTACCGGAATCATGGGCGTGAGGTGGAGTTCATCGGGCTCAACGAGGCGAGTGTTCGCATGCGTGAGCGGCTGGCCGGGAAGCTCAACTCCTAACCTCGCCCTCCTCCCCCAACTGTGTAGCAGTTCGGGTCGTTCTGGGCCCTCAAAACGACGTGAACTGTTACTCAGTTGGGCGGGAAACAGCGGTCATCTGACATATACGCTTCCGCGAATGTAACGAATTCGCTCCCCTTGGGCACCGAATGTGAGCATGGATGAATGCTTGAGGCAACCAATTCCCCTTCCAAAACCGAAGAACCCGCTGCGCCCGTCAATGCCGCGTTGGCCGCTGAAGCCAAGATTGCGCGCGTTGCCGTCACGGTCTTCCCGCTTCTAGTGGTGGTTGCCGGCGTTCTCGGCTTCCTGGTTCCGGATCTGTTCAAACCGATGGGTGTTGCCGTCCCTTACCTGCTGGGCGTCATCATGTTCTGCATGGGCCTCACTCTGACCCCGCCGGACTTCGCCTCGGTGGCCCGCCGTCCGTGGGCTGTGGCATTGGGAATTGTGGCGCACTACGTGATCATGCCTGGAGCAGGCTGGCTCATTGCGGTCCTTCTGCAGCTGCCGCCGGAACTGGCCGTCGGTTTGATCCTCGTTGGCTGCGCTCCCTCCGGCACTGCATCCAACGTCATGGCGTTCCTTGCCAAGGGTGATGTTGCCCTGTCCGTGGCTGTCGCCTCGGTCTCCACGCTCATCGCACCCCTCGTGACACCCGCGCTGACGCTCTTCCTGGCCGGATCCTTCCTGCATATCGATGCCGGTGCCATGGTGATGGACATCGTGAAGACCGTGCTGCTGCCGGTCATCGCAGGCCTCCTCGCCCGCCTCTTCCTTTCCAAGGTTGTGGCGAAGGTTCTCCCGGCGCTTCCGTGGGCTTCCGCCGTCGTGATTTCCCTGATTGTCGCGATCGTCGTAGCGGGCAGTGCCAGCAAGATCGTTGCCGCCGGAGGAATCGTGTTCCTGGCCGTAGTCCTCCACAACGGTTTCGGCCTGGGGCTTGGATACCTGGCCGGCAAGCTCGGCCGCCTGGATGACAAGGCACGCCGTGCCCTGGCATTCGAGGTCGGTATGCAGAACTCCGGCCTGGCCGCAACGCTGGCCACCGCACACTTCGGTGCGCTGGCCGCACTGCCGTCCGCCGTGTTCTCCCTGTGGCACAACATCTCGGGCGCGATCGTGGCTGCTTGGCTGGCTCGCCGCCCGCTGAAGGACTAGGCCCGCTGAAGGACTAGTCAGCCGTTGGTAGTGCCGCGCCGGTGCAACTTCCACGGTGACGCAATCCGGACTCCCTCAACGGGGGTGGACCCCGCCAAGCGATCCAGCAACATGCGGACAACCTGCTCGAAGATCGGGTCCGGGCCAACGGTAGTCAAAGCGGGATCGTAGTCTTGCCCCTCCGTGGAATTCCCAACCCCCACAATCTGGACATCCTCAGGCACCCGGAGGCCAAGACGGTAGGCGGCACGGATCGTTTGCAGTGCCTCCATATCGTCGGTGCAGAGGATGGCCGTGGGCCTGTCCTTCAGTTGTAGCAGCTCAAGAGCAGACTGATACGCAGAGGCCGGCCGGTGATGTGAGGTCCTGACCAAGGCCTCGTCCAAGGGAATCCCTGCTTTCTCCAGCCCGGCTGCGTAGGCAGCAAAGCGGCTCTTCGGCCGGCCGGTAGGGTCAGCCCTCCGGATGCAGCCGATTCTGCGGTGTGACGCCGTGAGGAACTCCATGCACTCTGCGAGTCCGGCGTCGGCTTCAGGAGCAAGGACGTCGAATCCAGCAGGCTCCATGGTCCCTGAGATCACCACTTGGGCAACGCCGCGCCGAGCCAGCTCCGTGACGGTTTCGTCCTCGGACTTCGCCTCAGGGAAGTATCCAATGATGACGCCATCGGCGCCGCCGGACATCATGAACTTCCGCCAGTCGTCGCCCAGCAGGATCACCGGTTGGTAGCCGTGCTGCGGGAGGATTGTTGCTGCAGCCGTGGCAAGGGCCCTGTCCCACGGCCACTCGAGGTTTCCGATGGCCACAGCCACTACGTCCGTCCTGCCCCGACGCATTCCCCGCGCGGCCTGATTCGGCACATACCCGAGTTCCTTGACCGCTGCCAAAACACGGTCCTGGGTGGGCTGACTGATACGGGTGGTGCCACCATGGCGACCTGAGAGCACATAGGACACGGTGGTCAGCGAGACGTCTGCCGCCCTGGCCACATCCCGAATAGTGGGCTTGGATCCCTTGCTCACGTTGCGACTCCTGGTAGACAGCGGATTTCTTGAACTCTATCCGCTGCGGAGTTGGACTCCTCTTGACGCAATTAGTTGTGAACGTTAACAATTGCGGGAGTCTACAAATACAAGCGGGAGATCATTCGATGAAGAACTGGGCAGGAAATCTTGAGTACTCGTCAGCGGACGTTCAACGGCCCACCACCGTGGATCAGCTGCGCGAGCTCGTAACTCATGCAACCCGGATCAAAGCCCTTGGTTCCCGGCACTCCTTCAACACCGTTGCAGACACTGACGGAACTCACATCCTGCTCGATGCCGTCCCCCAGGAAGTGGTGTTGGACACCGCCAAAAGCACGGTCAAGGTCAGTGGTGGCATCAGCTACGGGGCTCTGGGCCGGGCACTTGAGGAACAGGGCTACGCGATCCACAACCTCGCTTCCCTCCCGCACATCTCCGTTGCGGGCGCTATCCAAACCGGCACGCACGGCAGTGGTGTCAACAACCCCTCCCTTGCTGCCGCCGTCGTCAGCGTTGACCTGGTGCGCGCCTCCGGCGAGCTGGTGACCCTTACAGCGGACGACGACGAATTCCTCGCCAGTGTGGTGGGAATGGGTGCACTTGGCATCGTCACAGGGCTGGAACTCGCGGTCCGGCCGAGCTACGAAGTCCGGCAGCGCGTGCTGACCAACCTGTCGTGGGAGCATGCTCTGGCAAACTTCCAGGCCATCGCATCCAGCGCCTACAGCGTCAGCTTCTTCACCAACTACACCGGCGACACCATCCCGCAGGTCTGGCTCAAAGCACTGGACACCGAGGCCCCGCTACCGGACCTGTTCGGAGCAACCCCGGCGACGGCAGCCATGCATCCCCTGCCGGACATGTCTGCCGAGAATTGCACCGAGCAGCTGGACGTCGCAGGGAAGTGGCTGGACCGCTTGCCGCACTTCCGTCACGAGTTCACTCCGAGCAACGGCGAGGAACTCCAAAGCGAGTTCCTCCTGCCCCTGGATCAGGCGCCGGCCGCGCTGCAGGCTGTCCGGGAACTCGCCCCCAAACTCGCGCCGCTCCTGTTCGTCTCCGAAATCCGCACTGTGGCAGCAGATGAGTTCTGGCTCAGCCCGTTCTACCAGCAGCAAAGCGTGGCACTCCACTTCACGTGGAAACCGCTTCAGACCGAGGTGGAAGCAGTGCTGCCCGAGCTCGAGGAAGCCCTGCGTCCGTTCGGTGCACGCCCGCACTGGGGCAAGCTCTTCACGCCCGGCCAGTACGACTTTGCTTCTTTGTATCCGCGGTTCGAGGACTTCCGTGCCCTGGTTCAGGCCAATGACCCTTCCGGCAAGTTCCGGAACGGCTTGCTGGACAGCGTGCTGGGCGTAGCCGTTACGTCCTAAGCCCTAACCACGTTGCCAACCCGCTTTTCCGTCGCTGGGCAGCGATGGAAAAGCGGGTTGGCAACGGAAGAGTGCGATCTACGAGATGTGAGCCAGGACTGCTCCAGCCGTGACCACACCGCCGGGTGCGGAAAGGACTTCGGAGAGCGTACCTGAGCGGTGCGCGGGGACCTGGGTTTCCATTTTCATGGCCTCCAGGACCACCAAAGGGTCACCAGCAGCTACGTCAGCGCCAGGTTCAACGAGCCATTTCACAACAGTGCCGGCCATGCTGGAGACGAGGGCCGATTCGGCGGGTGAGTCTGCACTTGTGACAGAGCCGGGCAGCCCCGTCACGTCCGAGGCAGCTGGTAGTCCCTGACCGGATCGAGCCCAGCCCTCCAAAAGGTCCGCCGGAAGTCCAACGGCCAGGCGTTTGCCGTCCACATCAATGGTGATGGTCCGCCGCTCCCCTTCCGGGGCAAGCACGCTGTATTCGGGATCCACGGGAATCTGGTCTGCGAAGTCGGTCTCTATCCAGCGGGTGTGGATGTTCAAGCCGGCAACCGATGTGAAGTCATCGGATTCCAGAACAGCCCGGTGGAACGGCAGAACAGTGGCCAGCCCCGTGATGTTAATTTCGGCCAGGGCACGGCGCGCACGGCGCAGGGCCTGCTGCCTGTCAGCTCCGGTGACGATCAGTTTGGCCAACAGGGAGTCGAACTGCGGCGCCACGAATGAGCCGGACCGCACCCCTGTGTCCAAGCGGATGCCCGGGCCTGTCGGCGCCTCAAAGGAGGCCACTGTGCCCGGGGACGGCAAGAACCCGCGGCCCACATCCTCGGCGTTGATTCGGAACTCGAACGAGTGGCCTCGCGCAACAGGATCCTCCGTGATGCTCAACGGCAGGCCTGCAGCAATGCGGAATTGCTCCTGCACGAGGTCAATCCCGGCCGTTTCCTCTGTGATGGGATGCTCAACCTGGAGCCGTGTGTTCACCTCGAGGAAGGCCACGGCGCCATCGGCGGACACCAGGAACTCCACCGTTCCGGCCCCGTAATAGCCGGCTTCGCGGACAATGGCTTTTGAGCCCTCATAGATTCGCTGCCGCTGTTCATCACTCAAGAACGGAGCCGGAGCCTCTTCCACCAGCTTCTGGTGACGGCGCTGGAGGGAGCAATCTCGGGTGCCAACTACAACTACGTTGCCGAGTTTGTCCGCAATGATCTGTGCTTCCACGTGCCGCGGCCGGTCAAGGTACTGCTCCACGAAGCACTCGCCACGACCAAAGGCAGCCACAGCTTCGCGGACTGCGGAATCGAACGCTTCCTCAACCTCGGCGAGCTCCCGAACCACTTTCAGTCCCCGGCCGCCACCACCGAACGCCGCTTTGATGGCGAGAGGGAGCCCGTGTTCCTCGGCGAAGGAACGGGCTTCAGCGGCCGACGAAACCGGTCCGTCGCTGCCTGCAACCAAGGGAGCTCCAGCGCGGACGGCGATTTCGCGGGCCGTGATCTTGTTGCCCAACTGACGAATCGACTCCGGTGACGGACCGATCCACTCAAGACCGGCGTCGAGCACTGCTTGGGCAAAGTCCGCATTCTCGGACAGGAAACCGTACCCGGGGTGGACAGCGTCCGCGCCGGACTTCTCCGCAACGGCAATCAGCTTTCCCATGTTCAAGTACGTGTCAGCCGGCGAGTTTCCGTCCAGGCTGTAGGCTTCGTCGGCAGCGCCAACATGCATGGCATCGGCGTCGATGTCTGCGTAAACGGCCACCGACAGGATGCCGGCGTCGTCACAGGCTCGGGCGACGCGGACTGCGATTTCGCCACGGTTCGCGATCAGGACCTTGCGCATCAAATACTCACTTCTCTGGGGTCTTCGTAAAAGTCGTGGAGGCGTCCGGCGAATCCGGTACGAACCGGAACCGGATCTTTCCGCCAATGGGGACCTGCGCGGCGAGATCAAGGTGTTCATCGCGCACCACACCGATCACCGGGTACCCACCGGTGATGGGATGGTCGGCCAGGAACAGGACGGGCAGCCCGGCAGGCGGAATCTGGAGGGCTCCGGCCATGGTGCCCTCGCTGGGAAGTTCGCCCTCCCTCGTGCGCTTCAGCGGTGTGCCATCCAGGCGCATGCCCACCCGGTTGGACTGCGGGGTGACCAGCCATTCCTGGCTGCAGAGGGAATCCAGGGCTTCTTGGTCGAACCAGTCAGCACGCGGCCCGGGGACAACCTCCAGTACCGTGACGCCTGTGCCAGGGAAGTCGGGCTGCAGTTCGGGGGCACCAACCGCTGTGGACGCCGTGTTCTCACCTACAGGGACAACCTGCCTGATGACCAACGGGGCCGGGCCGATCCCGGACATCGTGTCCGCCGAGCGGCTGCCCAAAACCTCGGGAACGTCCACTCCGCCGCGGATCGCCACGTAGTTCCGGAACCCCGACTCGGGAGCACCCAAGGTGAGCACTTCGCCGTCGAGCAACGCGAACGGTGCGGCCATGGGGACGGTCCGCGTCGCGCCCGGCTGGACGTCGCCGTCGTCGGACCCAACCCACGACGGCGACTCGATAGTCAGCGTCGTCAGCGCGCCTGTGACAGCAACTACTTGGTCGCCTACGGCTTCCACGGTGAGGCCACCATTGACGGATTCGATGGCCGCAGCTGAAGCAGCGTTCCCCACAAGCCGGTTGGACCGGCGCAGTGAGGCCCTGTCCAGGGCCCCGGCGGCAGAGACGCCCAGTGGACCGAATCCCCTGCGACCGAGGTCCTGGATCAGGCTCTGTGCACCCGGATTGAGAATCCTTAGTCCGGACTCAGTGTGGTGCTCCTTGTCAGGTTCGCCCACTGGAGAATCACTAGCCGTCACGACCTCGCGGACGGCCCGGTACTGCACACGATCGCCGGGTCGTACCAAAGCTGGCTGGGCCCGGTCCAGATCCCACATCCGTGCGCCGGTCCGGCCGATCAGCTGCCAACCGCCCGGAGACCGACGGGGGTAGACCGCGGAATACTGTCCACCGAGAGCCACCGATCCAGCGGGAACGGCTGTACGAGGGGAAGAGCGCCGTGGAACTGTGAGGGCCTCGTTTTCGCCCACCATGTATCCAAACCCGGGCGCGAAGCCAGCGAAGGCTACGGTCCAGACCTGGCCCGTGTGCGCCGCGACGACGCCCTCCAGGCTCAGTCCGGTGAGCTCCGCGACATCGGCGAGGTCGTCGCCGTCGTACACGGTATCGATGACCACCAGCCCGGAGTCAGTGACCTCCGGAGCAAACAGTTCCAACTCCATGAGCCGTGCGCCGATGGCGCGGGTGGCGGCCGCGGACTCCCCCACCACCATCACCGTCTCCGCGGCGGCGAGAACGTCCACTTGGCCGGGAAGCGGGGACTTGTTGAGCATGTCCTGCAGCGCGAGGACATCCTGCAGGCCATCCAGTTCGGCCAACACGGCGCGGGTGCCGACGGGCCTGACGGAGCGAACCCTCTTGGCTGTGGCTGTGTGCATCACGGTTTCCATTGTTCGTTACGCCGCCGGCTGAGCGTGCGTCCCCTGCATCAGCCGGACATCTTCTTCCGGCTTGGGGTCGCGGCCGAGGAGCATGCCGACAATCGTGACAACAGCGGCCACCAGGATGTAAACGGCGATCAGGTACCAGCCGCCGCCCGCAGCGCCGTACAGTGCGGTGAAGATGATGGGAGCAACGGCTCCACCAATGACGCCAGCCAGGGTGTAAGCCAGCGAGCTGCCAGCGTAGCGGAGCCTGGCCGGGAACTGCTCGGTGATGAAGGCCGCCTGGGGGCCGTACATGAAGGCGTGCAATGCCAGGCCGATCACGGTGCCGACTGTCAGCATGGCTACGGACTTGCCCTGGATCATCAGGAAGAACAAGGGAATGTAAGCAGCTGTGGCAGCTGCGGCGATTCCGTAAACCCAGCGACGGTTGAAACGGTCCGTCAGCGCTCCGGCGGCGGGGATCAGGAAGAGCTGGAATGCGGAGCCGATCAAGATGGCAGACAGAACGTTGCCAGTGGTCATGCCCAGTTCCTTGGTGGCATAAACCGCCACAAACACGGTGAACAGCGCGTAAAGGATGTCAGGGCACACACGGGAAAGCGCTGCTGCCACCAAAGCCTTGGGCTGGGTGGTGAACACTTCCTTGATAGGAGCCTTGGGGCGATCCCCGTGGGCCTGGATGGCCTTGAAGACAGGGGTTTCTTCAAGCTTGAGCCGGATGATCAGGCCGAAGACCACCAGGAGTGCGGAAGCCAGGAAGGCTACGCGCCAGCCCCAGGAGAGGAAGGCCTCTTCACTCAGTGAAGCGGCGAGAATGGCCAGAACACCGTTGGCCATGAGGTTGCCGGCGGGCGGGCCGATCTGGGCCGCGGAAGACCAGAAGCCGCGCTTGTTGGGGTCGCCGAATTCGCTGGACAGCAGCACTGCACCGCCCCACTCGCCGCCAACGCCAATGCCCTGCGCCAAACGCAGCAACACAAGAATGGTGGGGGCCGCGACGCCGATCACCGAGTAGTCCGGCAGCGCACCGATGAGGACCGTGGCCACGCCGATCAGGACGAGCGTGAACACCAGGACGTACTTACGGCCAATCTTGTCTCCCAGGCGTCCGAAGATCACGCCACCAATCGGGCGGGCCAGGTAGCCAACTGCAAAGGCTGAGAAGGAGAGGAGCAACGCCACGAATTCGTCGTTGCCAGGGAAGAAGATCTTGGGGAACACGAGGGCCGAGGCCACGGAGTAGATAGCGAAGTCGTAGTACTCAAGCGAGGTTCCGGTGAGACTTGCGACGTACGCCTTGATGGCACCGGGCGGTGGCTTCCTTGTCACTGCCTTGGATGCGTTGTTGGTGCTGGTCATGATGTCCTCCGGGGGGATGAGGGATGGTGCGGGGCGCCCGGGATGGGCTAGAGGAACGAGCCGACAGTTACGCCGGCATCGCCCAGAGCGGACTTCACTGCGGTAGCCATTGCCACGGCTCCGGGTGAGTCACCATGCACGCAGATGCTCTCTGCGCGGATATTCAGGATGGAACCGTCAATGGTCCTGACGGACTGTTCGGTAGCCATGCGCAGGACGTGCTGAGCCACTTCCGAGGGGTCATGGAGAACGGCGCCCGGTTGTGAGCGGGAAACCAGCGTGCCGTCCGGGTTGTAGGCGCGGTCCGCGAACGCCTCGGAAACGCCCCGAAGGCCGGCTTCCTCAGCGAGACGCAGGACCTCGGAACCGGGGAGGCCAAGGATCGGAAGGTTGGGGTCAACCGACTTCACAGCATCGACGACGGCGCGGGCTTGGGCGGTGTGCTTCACGATCGCGTTGTAGAGGCCACCGTGGGGCTTGACGTACTGGACGCGGGCTCCCGTAGTGGCTGCCAGGGCCTGGAGAGCACCAATCTGGTACACAACCTCGTCAGCCAGTTCCGTGGGATCGATGTCCAGGAAGCGGCGGCCGAATCCTGCGAGGTCGCGGTAGCCAACATGGGCGCCAATAACGACGCCGGCCTCAACCGCCTTTTCGCAGGTGCTGCGGATGACGCTGGGGTCGCCAGCGTGGAATCCACACGCAACGTTGGCACTGGATACGGACTCAAAGATGGCCGCGTCATCACCGAGCGTCCAGCGCCCGAAGGACTCTCCGACGTCGCTGTTCAGATCGATGATTGCCATGATGTGATCCCTGCCTCGTGATGTGCGTTACATCTAGAATGCACCAATCTGCTGGATTGTTCAACAATCCAGCGATCCTAGTTTTCGGCAATCGTGTAATTTTGGTGTCATGGCCGGTGCAGATCAAGGAAAAAGCGAACACGTTGGCCTTGATGGCGCGCGGGCTCGAGTCCGAATGAAAGTTCCGTCCGTTGCCGAGAGGGTGGCCGAGGAACTGCGCTACCAACTGGCCGAAGGCTTCCTGGTCCCGGGCGCCAAACTCACCGAAGCCACCATCGCCGAGGATCTGGGCGTTTCCCGTAACACCGTCCGCGAAGCCTTCGCCGAGCTGGCCGGTGAGCGGCTGCTCCTCCGCCAGCCGAATAAGGGCGTCTTTGTGGCCACCCTTGAAGCCGGCGACATCCACGACGTCTACACGGTTCGCCGCGCCATAGAGGTCAGCTCTATCCGCGCCGGTGGTTCTCCGGATCGCGTAGCTGCCGTCAGGGCCGCCGTCGAGGAGGGCAAGCGGGCGGCAGCTGCCAACGACAACGAAGGCCTGGGCAGCGCAAACCAGCACTTCCATGGCGCAATCGTCGCCCTGGCCGAGAGCAACCGGCTGAACACGATCATGGCGCAGATCCTGGCCGAGATGCGGCTTTACTTCCATAAAGCCACCATGAACGCGCATTTCTACAGCGACTGGCTCACAGAAAACGAACAGATCTGCTCAGCACTGGAAGCGGGGCAGCTGGAAGAGGCCG
Organism: Paenarthrobacter sp. NPDC091711; assembly: GCF_044756605.1. Taxonomy (NCBI): domain Bacteria; kingdom Bacillati; phylum Actinomycetota; class Actinomycetes; order Micrococcales; family Micrococcaceae; genus Paenarthrobacter; species Paenarthrobacter sp. NPDC091711. Next base: position 70,207 of record NZ_JBIVTF010000009.1, on the reverse strand, counting down.
GGGACCTTCTCCTTGCCTACCTCAACCGTTCAGAGCAGCAGCAAAGCGCTATCCACGGCGGATAGTCAGCGCTTGCCCTTCTTGCGTGAACCCTTGCCGCGGCCCTTGTCCGGATTAGGGGCGTAGCGCTGCGCGACAGCGGGCTTCTTGGGGCCACCGCCGCGACGATCGGGCTTGGGCGCCTTCTTGGGTTTTTCCTGCTGAGCTGAGGGCTGACGTGAACTCTGAGCTGTCCGCCCACGCACGATCCCAATGAACTCCTCGATCACGGGGCTGTCGGTTCCAAGCAGCCAGGCAAGGCCGATCTGCGTGGTGGGAGCCCCGGTCAGGCGACGCATGACAGTGTCTTTAGCATTCAGGTGACGCGCCACGGACATCGGAAGGATCGCCAGCCCGGCACCGGATGCAACCACCTGGAGGGCCATGTCCGGCCCGCCCATTTCGTCGATGTCCAGGAAGTTCTCCTCAGCGAGGTCGTCCAGCGCGACTTCCTCAAACACCGAAATCTCGTGCCCTTTGGGAGCAACCACAACAGGCTGCTCTTCATACAGGGGGATGACGTTCAGGCCGTCGCGGTCCACGGGCAACCGAACAAAGCTCAGGTCCGCCAAACCGTCACGCAACACCGAAACCTGAGCGGCGTCGTCGGACATGAACGAGTGCAACGGGAAGTTGGGCATCCGCTCTTCCCAACGCCGGATCCATTTCCCAGGCGTCACACCCGCAACATAGGCGAAGCGGAGACCGGCTAGGGGTTCGGTTGTTTCGGCGGATTCTTCAGCGTCTGGCACACACTCACAGTACCGGCCAGATACCCTTGAAGCATGACGTCCTCGAACTCCCAGTCCATGAAGCCGGCAACAGTTGCCAAGAAACTCGGCATCTACCTGCCCGCGACACCCCAGGAGTTCCAGGATTCGTCCATCTCCCGCGAGGAATTCGCCGAACTCCAGGCCAACCCGCCGGAGTGGCTCGCCGAACTGCGCCGCAACGGCCCGCACCCGCGCCCGGTAGTCGCGCACAAGCTCAACATCTCCATCAGCGGCCTCGCCCGCGGCGGCGTTGAGGATGCACTCACGACGGCGGAAATCACCGAGCTGCTGCAGGCTCCGCCGCAGTGGCTGGTCACCGAGCGCGCCACGCACGCAGCTGTCCGTTCCGAAGCGCAGCGGATCAAGGATGAAGCCGCAAAAAAGGCCGCCACCAAGGAAGCCCGGGACAACGCGGCCGCAAAGCGCGACGCTCCGAAGACCTCCAAGCGCGATCACGCGTAAGTTTTAACGTGCTGTGGCCGGGATCAACGGATCCCGGCCACAGCTGTTTAAGGCTCAGTTGTTTGGAGCTCAGTCCTGGTGCAGTTGGATGAAGTTGCCGCAGCCGTCGTCGAACACTGCGCTGACCCCTGAGGGATCCTCGGACGGTTCGCCCTGGAACTTCACTCCGGCGGCGAGCAGACGCTCATACTCGGCCTGGACATCGGGCACCCCGAAGGTAATGGCAGCCAGGCCGGACTCATGCAGGGCATTCATGTAATTGGACGCGATGGGGTTGTCGCTGGGCTCCAGCAGAAGCCCTGGCGAGGTGCTGTTCTCCGCGCCGGGATCCTTGATGATGAACAAGTTGTACTCGGGCATGGCCATCAAGGTCTCGAAGCCCAGCGTCTCAGTGTAGAAAACATGGGCTGCTGCGGGGTCCTTGACGTGGATGCTGCACATTTTCAGTCTCATGGTGCCTAGGCTACGCCCCGGGTCAGACAATCTGATCCCCACATTGACCCTCGCGCCCACGCAGCCACTGGCGCATACTGAAGTCAAAGCAGCGAATTCGCCTGGAGGTGGTCCGATGCCCGCCATGATGCTCCTGTGGGGTGTAGCTCTGGTTCTCGCAACCGCAGCAACTACCTATGTCCTGCACAAGAAACTCACCCACGGCCGCGGCCCGGAGCCGGACGGCGTCTTCTGGGACGTTTTCGGGGGGCTCGTGGTCATCGCACCCGCCATCCTCGTCCCTGCCGTGCAATGGTCTCCGGCCGGGCTCATCATGGTTTTCGTCGGCATGGCCACGGCAGCGGGCACCTTGGTGAGCATCCGCAAAGTGGAACGGATCCACGCAGCTGAGCCGCGGCGTCGTACCGGTTTTCCGGATGACGCCGCCCGCCACACCAGCATTCTGGAGCAGTGGCGCCAGTACGAGCTCGATCCTGCGCGGACCATCGACTTTCCGGCCATGACGGACGTGCGGGCAGCCGAGACGGCGGCGCTAACGCGGGCCATGCGGGAGGCCGACTATTGCAAGGTGACAGCCGGGACCGACTACCGTGCCGCCGTCGAGCGTCTTGCCGAAGCCCTCACAGCAGCCGAACGTGCAGCAGGAGTCCCAGTCCCCTCCCCGAGGTGAAACTACAGAACCTTGCCCTTGAAGAACTCGGGACGCAGGCGGTACATCACCAGCATCACCACCACACCGAGCAAGATCACGCCCATGCCCAGCACGAACACCAGGCCCACGCCGCCCACGGATGAGCCCGAGCCGTACTCCGGGTCCATGGAGTCCATGGCCGTCTTGACGAACATGACCAGCAGGATCACGCCGCCCACGAGGGGTGCCAGGAACTTGAAGAAGAACGCCCGCGCGCCCCGGAAGGCCTCGGCCCGGAAGAACCAAACGCAAGCCAGGGCAGTAATTCCGTAGTAGAAGCAGATCATCATGCCCAACGCGGTGATGGTGTCCCACAGCGCGTTCTCGGACACCGTCCGGGTAATCACGTAAAAGCCAGCAGCAGCGATCGCAGCGGCGATGGTCGCGAAACTGGGCGACTTGTAGGTGGGGCTGATCTTGCCGAACTTGGGCGAGATGGCGCGGTAGTGGCCCATCGCAAGCATGGTGCGGGCCGGTGAAACGAACGTGGACTGCAGGGACGCCGCGGAGCTACTCAGGATGGCCAGTGACATGAGGATCGCGAACGGACCCATCACCGGGCCGGCAAGGACTGCGAAAATACTGGACTGGTTCTCGGGGTTACCGGCACCCAACCCGGTCTCACCAACGCCGGCGAAGGACAAGGTAGCCAGAGCAACGGTCATGTAGATGATCACGATGACCAGCACGGTGATAGTCGCGGCACGGCCCGGGGTCTTTTCCGGGTTCTTGGTTTCCTCGTTCATGGTCAGCGTGACGTCCCAGCCCCAGTAAATGAAGATTGAGAGGGACACACCCGCCGCGAATTGTGAGAACGAGTCCACGGCGAAGGGGTTGAACCAGTCGGGCGAAATGGCGGTGGCGTCGAAGGCCGTGCCATTGGCAACATGCGCGAATGCGGAGACCGCGAACCAGCCCAATACCAGCAACTGGAACGCCACCAGCACGTACTGCACGCCCTTGGTGGTCTCCATGCCGCGGTAGGAAATCCAGCACGCCAACGCGATGAACACCAGCGTGGTGGCGATGTTCAAGGGCAGGATCTTGCTGAGCTCCCCCAAGGCCGGGTTACTGAAAATCTGCGCCAGCATCAGGTAGAAGAAGTCCACGGCCACCGCGGCAAGGTTGGATAGCACGATGATGGTGGCCGCGATCAGCCCCCAGCCACCCATCCAACCGATCCACGGACCGAAGGCGCGTGTCGCCCACGTGAAGGAGGTTCCGGCGTCGGGCATTGCGTTGTTCAGTTCGCGGTAGCCGAGCGCCACCAGCAGCATGGGGATGAAACCCACCAGGAAGATGGCGGGGAGGTGCACGCCAACCTCGGACACGGTGGGGCCAAGGGCCGCAGTGAGTGTGTAGGCGGGAGCGATGCAGGAAACGCCGATCACGACGGCGCCGATCAGGCCCACCGATCCGGCTTTCAGTCCCTTTTCACTCAGGGACGTCTCTTTCGACTGGACCGTCTTTGGTGCAGTTGACATGGGTTTTGCCTTTCAGGCGATTGCTAGGCGCTGTGGCGCGTGTAATCGCGGGGGACCACGATCATGGGAACGGGAAGGGCGCGCAGGATCCGGTTTGCGGTGCTGCCCAGGAAGGTTGCTCGTTGTTGGGCAAGGCGGCTGGAGCCGATCAGCAGGATTTCGCCGTCTTCCCAGTCGAGTCGGTCAACGGCTTCCTCGATGGTGCGGCCTTGGGCGACCACGATCTCCGGTTCGGGCACATCGGAACCGGCCGCGTCACCGGAACTCCCGACGGCGGGACCTCCGACGGCGGCAAGGCGGTCGGCGGCATGCACCCAGGCGGCGTCGGCCAACCCGGGCGAGTTACCGCCGTCGAGCGCCAACAGGGAGACGAGCCGCAGCGGAAGGCCGCGATCCCGCGCGGACTCAACAGCGACGTCGAGGAGTTCATCAGCGCCCGGGCGCGTCCCAAATCCGCAGCTCAAGCGCGTGATCGGCTCCATCCGGTGGTAGCCGTGCGGAGCCAAAGCGACCGGAACGGGCGAGGAGTGGAGCAGCGAACTCGCCACGGAGCCGATGGTGAACCGCTTGAACAGGCCGCTGTTGGTGGCGCCGATGACCAGTGCCGCGGCATCGAATTCCACGGCAGCATCGATCAGGGTTTGCGCCTCTGAGTCGCCGCGGCGGATGTGCGCGCGGGCAGGGACGTCCTCCGGAACCAGATCGAGGCCTTCATCCAACCAACGCTGGGCTTGCTGGTTGAGGATGTCGTTGTAGCCCGCCTCCGGCGGATAGACGGCGTTGAAGGGGGAATCCTCCGGGATCACCAGGACCAGGTCCAGGCTGACATCGTGGTTCCGGGCCAGCGCGACGGCGAGGTGAACGGCGTCGTGCCCCCTCGCGTTGGCGGTGTACCCCACTACGTAGCGCATGGTGGTCCTTTCCTGTGGTGAACCGGGTGGTACCTAAAGCGGGTGCTGCTTAAACAGTGGAGCCGGCAGGCCGGGGAATGACACTCCCCCGGGCCTGCCGGTTTGGTTTTGACAGCGGTTAGACGGCTACCGCGGCCAACTTGTTGGCTTCTACAATGCGGGCGGCGGTTGCCTGGCCCATGCGGACCGCGCCATCCACGTGCTGGTAGCCCTCGGCTGCGAGGTCGGAAGAGGACCAGTAGATCGGCCCGACGTTCGCGTGCTGGTCCTTGCCGTAGCGGTGCAGGCCACCGAGGTCGTAGCTGGAGGCGTACGCGCCGCGGGTCCATTCCTCGGAGCCCCAGTCGGACTCGTAGTAGACCTCGGGCGTGAGTGCCTTGTCGCCCAGGAAGCTGGCGATGGACTCGAGGATGGCCTTCTTGCGGTCTTCGGCGCTGAGCTCGAACACGGCGTCGGCTTTTTCGTCGGACACGAAGCCCACCAAGGTGCCGCGGGTGTCGCCGTGGTTGGTGTTGTCGTAGACCTCCTGGACCAGTGCACCGGCGCTGAAGCCCGTGCCGGAGAGTCCTTCTTCGCGCCAGAACGGGGTGTCGTACACGGCGTGCACCTTAATGACCAGGCCCAGCGACTGGTGCTGGTGCATCTGGTGCTGGCGGCGCGGGAGCGGGGGCTCGAACGAGACGCGGGAGTACAGGTTGGGCGGCACGGCCATGATCACGAAGCGGGCGTTGACCGTTGCCTGCTCGGACACGACAGTTACGTTGTTGTCATCCCACTTGATGGTGCGGACCGGGCTGTTAAGTACGACGTCGTCACCCAGCTCTGCTGCCTGCAGCAGCGAAACCTGCTGCATGCCGCCGATGACCCGCTTGTCCAGGATGAAGTCCTCATCCGTGAGGTGGCTGAAGGAGCCTGCCGAGGCGGCCATGAGGACTGCCTGCAGTGCGGAGAACGCGTGGGCGGGCTTGGTCAGCATGCCACCGGCGATGAAGAGGCCGATGTTGTTGCAGGCTTCCTCGTCGCTGGAGTTCTGGCGGAGCCAGTGGTGGAAGGAGATGGTGTCCAGCTCGCGTGCTTTGGGGTGGGCCCAGGGCTCGGTGGGGCCGATCTCGGCAGCAAGTTCGTCCAGGATGGCTACGAGCTTGTCCATCTCGGCCTTGGTGGTTTCGTTCACCGGGAACGTGTCACCGGTGTACTGGGTACGGGTGCCGTCAGCGCCGATGTAGACGGACTCGCCGTCGCGGTAGCGCGAGTACATTTTCAGCCCGAGCTCGTCCAGCAGCTCCATGAGGACCGTCTGGTCCGGGGAAACCCACTGGCCACCGATCTCCAGCATGGCGCCGTCGATGGTGTCGGTCCAGGTGCGGCCACCCACGCGGTCGCGTGCTTCGAGCACTGCAACGCTGAGTCCGGCCTTCTTCAATTCGCGTGCCGCCGTCAACCCTGACGGCCCGGCACCGACGATCACAACGTCGCGATCAAGATTCTGCATGATGTCCTCTCCGTGGCCGTCCTCGGTGGCTGACCAGTAAATGAATGGCGTTCATTTATAACCATAGTAGCGTCGGAGTCAGCGGCTGTGAAGGCCCGATGGAATAATGCTGGGGACACAGGCAGCAGAAAGGCCTCCGATGCCCGCACCAACGCCCGCTCCTTCCGCGGTTCCCGCTCGCCGCCGCGCCGGCCGGCCGACTGCGGCGATCCTGGATCAGGACGGCATTACGACGGCGGCCCTTGAGTTGATCAGCAGCAAGGGTTACGACGGACTCACCATGGCCGCCCTGGCCCGCTCCCTGGGCGTTGCGCCTTCCGCCCTGTACAACCATGTGGCCTCCAAAGATGACGTCCTGCTGCTCGTGGAGGACCACTTGGCAGCGATGGTGGATGTGACTGCTTTTGGGGTGGAGCCGTGGGATGCCGCTGTGCGCCGCTGGGCTTGGTCCTACCGCGACGTTTTCTCGGAGCATACGCCGCTCATCCCCGTCATTGCAGTACTTCCGGTGGCAAATGCGCCGAAAACCCTCGCAATGTACGAAGCCGTGACCGCCGGCTTCCGCGATGCCGGGTTCCCGGAAGAGAAAATCATCTCGGCGATCGTGGCCCTGGAGGCCTTTGTGTTCGGTGCCGCTTACGACGTCACCGCGCCTGAGGACATCTTCGACGCCGGCAGCCTCGCCGAGCAGGTCCCCAACTTCACGGCTGCTGTGGACAGGTTGGCTCTTGAACGGCATGAGCGTCCCACCGATGTTGCCTTTAGTCTGGGGCTTGAGGCGCTGATCACGGGATTCGGAGCGCTGCGGGGGTAGCTTCGCAGCTAGTAGCGCCGCCGCCCATCAGAGGCTGAGATAGCGAATTTCTGTCGTGTCGTCGGTGTAAGTCACTTCAACAGGCGCTGACTGGTCCGAGGAGTTTGTCAGCTCCCCTCCCGGAAGCCAAAAGGCGAACTGTCCTTTCGAGACCGTGGCCGTAATCCTTTCGCCGGCCACACTGGTGTAGGTCATCGCGACGACTTCGGGGCCAACCTGACCCGATGCCATTGAGAGCGGATTGTCTGCGATGACGCCGGTACCCAGCTGGGTGGTCCTGATCTCCCGGGCTCCGGGCTCCCGCCCATTGCCGGGCTTGCCGACTGAACCGAAGGATCCTCTTTTGAACCACGGCGCTGTGGAATCCGTGGTGCAAGTGGCTTCAAATCCATCCGCTCCCGCAAGGACGACGGTGGTCCACGCACCGCGCTTCTCAGCGATGGCTACTTCCGCTGCGGCCACATCACTGGCAAACATGCCATCACCAACACCTTTGCTGGACCGGACGCAGCCTGACACAGCGTTGTCTCGCTCCGAACCTGTCAGCGCACCCGGCGCTGCGGTCCACGTGGCGAAGGCCGGGTCGCCTTCTGAGAGCACCGGCCCAACGAGGAGACCCACGGTGGCAGCCAAGGCGAGGGCACCCAAAGCGAGCGTTCGACGCCTTCGGCTCGGACGCGACGTCGGCGTCTTCTTTTCCACGGGCGCCTCAGCAATTGGGTGGGATCTGAGGATCTTTTCCAGGTCTGCCTGTACACGGTGCCGGTCGGGATCCGCACCCTGATCGGCAGCGTCCAGGGACCGCATAAGTGTGTCGATATTCTGGCTGTTTTTCATGGTGTCGAGGCCTTTTCGGAAGATGTCGCTGGCGCGGCAGACTCATTCGCGGGGACGTGGTGGAGCAGCATTCGGAGAGCCCGTCTCGCTCGTGTGAGGCGCAGCCGAAACGCGACGGGGGATATACCCACTACCTGTGCTGCCTGAGGCGCGGGAAGATTCTCAAAGATCGCGAGTCCCAGAGTTTCTTGGTGGACTTCTGAGAGGAGAGCCCAAGCCCGGCTTAGGTCGATGCGGCTGCTGACCAGATCGGCGTGAGAACCGTCGCCGCCGTATGTCACCATCGTCTCGGCCAGGCGTACGCCGAGCGCCTGCCGTCTGTGTTCACCGCGGCGGGCATTCAGCATGAGATTTCGTGTAATGCCAAAAACCCAGGCTCGGGCGTCAGTTTCGAGTGCCGGCGCTTCCGAAAACCGTCGCCAGGCTACAAGAAACGCCTCCGCGACGACGTCCTCGGCATTCGGCAAGTCAGTGCGGCGTTGAACGAACCTGAGAAGGTCGGGATAGGCGGATTCGTACAGTGCCCGAAAGGCCTCTTCCCGGTCAGGGGCTCTCGAAAGGTAGCTCATACCCTGTACCTGTCCGCCACATACCCAAGTGTGTTGCAGAGGCTCCGAATATCCTCGCCACTCGAAGGACACGTGGTCTCCCACTTCGTTGGAACCGGAACGCCTGCCACTGGCCCACGGGTAATAGTTTATACATAAATAGTTTTTAGGGGTAAACTATTACCCATGGGACGTCGAGAGCTAGGTCTAACCGGTGCCGCCGAGGATGCGCTTGTCGTGCTCGGGCAGCAAATTCGGATGGCGCGCGCCGCGCGAGGGATGACCGCCGATCACCTCGCCGGCACAGCCGGCATTACGCGGAAAACCTTGGCGGCCATCGAGCGCGGAAGCGCTGCGAGCAGTATCGGTAACGTGTTCAACGTTGCGTCGATCGTTGGCGTCCCCTTATTCGGGGTCGAGGACCCCAGTGAACTTATCGCGCTCCGCCGACGAGGCGAGGAACGACTAGCACTGCTTCCCAAACGTGTCGACAAGAAGCGAAAGGACAATGACGATGGCCTCGACTTCTGACATCTATGTATGGGTGTGGCTACCCGAAGCGACCGCACCGGTGCCCGCCGGCCGCCTTCGGGAGGGTGCGCCTGGCCAGTTCTCCTTCGACTACGGTCGGCGGTACCTGGAGCGCCCCAACGCCATCTCCCTGGCTCCAACCCTCCCGCTATCCGAGCAAACGTTCGGGCCCACTGGGTCAATGGGGCTACCTGGCGCTTTGCGCGACGCTTCGCCAGATGCATGGGGGCGGCGCGTCGTTCAGTACCAAGTCACCGGTGATCGAGGTAACGACGCCGACACGGGCGACCTTGATGAACGCACCTATCTCTTAAACTCCGGCTCCAACCGCTTCGGCGCTATCGATTTCCAGATGTCAGTCACCCACTACGTCCCGCGTGCTACGGCGCCCGCCCCGCTGGAAACTCTCCTGAACGCCGCAGACATCGTTGAAGCGGGGGGCGATCTGCCGTTCGAACTCGAGCGAGCTCTCCTGAGCGGTACGGCGATGGGTGGGGCGCGCCCGAAGTCCGTCATCCGCGACTCTGGTCGCGAATACATCGCGAAGTTCACCGCGTCCAATGACCACTTCCCTGTGGTCGGGGCAGAGGCAGCGAGCATGTTTCTCGCCGAGAAGGCGGGGCTCAACGTCGCTCGAACTCGAGTCGAGAGCGTCCTCGGTCGGAGTGTCTTGCTGGTTGAGCGATTCGACCGAACGAACGACGGCGGGCGTATTCTTGCGACGAGCGCTCTGACCCTGACCGGCCTAGACGAGCTGCAGGCGCGCAGCGGCAGCTATGTCGAGTTTCTGGACACCCTTCGCAGCAACGGCGCACCCGAGGGTACGGCCTCCGAACTCTTCGCACGCATCGCGTTCAGCATGTCAATCTCCAACTCCGACGACCACCTTCGGAACCATGCCGCACTCTGGGACGGATCTATAGCGATGCTCAGCCCCGCCTATGACCTTTCGCCCATGCGGCGTAGCGGAGAGACGGCTTCGCAGGCCATCGCATATGACAGGAACGGGACAAAGCGGAACAACTTATCCGACCTCATCGCCGCACGTAGTCTCTATGACCTGACCAAAAGCGAAGCCAACAACATCGTTGCCCGGATCGAAGACGCTATACGTGAGCACTGGGCGGAGGCCGCGGATTTTGGAATGCTTACTAACGCCGACAAGCGCCTCCTGTGGGGCCGGCAGTTTCTCAATCCCGGCACCCTCTACGGTTTCCGCGATCGGTGACGTTCGAACAGCCCCCGGAAACAGGTGGGTATGCGAGGCCTCGGCGGGCGTCATAACAACCCCCAAGCTCTTGTAGTACAAGTTCAAAACTTGTATCCTAAGTGGCAGGCAAGGATGCCGCACCCACTAGGAGAACCATGAGCACCGTAGATCTGATTCGCCACGTCAAGCTGTCCACGGCACGATTGCCCCTCACCGTACCCATCAGCGATGCCAAAGTCTTCACCGGCAGGCAGAAGCCCATGACCGAGGTGGTGTTCCTGTTCGCCGAGATCACCACAGAGCAAGGCCACAGCGGCATGGGGTTCAGCTACTCCAAGCGCGCCGGCGGCCCCGCGCAGTACGCCCACGCCAAGGAAGTCGCAGAGGGCATCATCGGCGAGGACCCCAACGACATCGGCAAGATCTACACCAAACTCCTCTGGGCGGGCGCCTCTGTGGGCCGTTCGGGTGTAGCCACGCAGGCTCTGGCAGCCATCGACATCGCGCTCTACGACCTCAAAGCCAAGCGCGCCGGACTCCCCCTGGCCAAGTTGCTGGGCTCCTACCGCGACTCGGTCCAGACCTACAACACCTCCGGCGGCTTCCTCAACGCCACCCTGGACGAGGTCAAAGAGCGCGCCACACGCTCTATTGATGAGGGTATCGGCGGCATCAAGATAAAGGTTGGCCTGCCCGACTCCAAGGAAGACCTGCGCCGTGTGGCCGGAGTCCGCGAGCACATCGGCTGGGACGTCCCGCTCATGGTGGACGCCAACCAGCAGTGGGACCGGGCCACCGCGCTTCGGATGGGCCGCCAGCTGGAGGAATTCAACCTCATCTGGATCGAAGAACCGCTGGATGCCTACGACTTCGAAGGCCACGCGCACCTGGCCCAGGTCCTCGATACCCCCATCGCCACCGGTGAAATGCTCGCATCCGTCGCAGAACACAAGGGCCTCATCAACGCCAATAGCTGCGACATCATCCAGCCCGATGCACCCCGCGTTGGCGGCATCACCCAATTCTTGAGGCTCGCGGCGTTGGCGGATGAACGCGGGCTCGGACTGGCACCCCACTTCGCCATGGAAATCCACCTCCACCTGGCCGCCGCGTACCCGCGCGAGCCGTGGGTGGAGCACTTCGACTGGCTGGACCCGCTGTTCGAGGAGCGCCTGGAGACAAAGAACGGCCGCATGATCGTTCCGGACCGCCCAGGACTGGGCGTCACCCTCAGTGAGCAGGCCCGCGCCTGGACCACCGAATCGGTAGAGTTCGGCGCGTAATCTTGAACCCATGAGCCGAAACCTGACCGCGGATCTTGCCGCCGACCTTCGCAACCGCATCGTCGACGGCGTCATCCAGCCAGGTGAGAAGCTCCCCAGCGAAAACACCCTCATCAGCGAGTTCGGGGTGAGTCGGACCGTGGTCCGCTCTGCCCTGACGCACTTGCAGGCCGAGGGACTTGTGGAAACCGAACGGGGGCGGGGCAGCTTCGCGCTGACTCCGCCCGCGGACGGCCCGTCGCCCGCGCCTGGATCGCGGGTTGTTTCCAGCATGGAAGACCGCCTGCAGATGCTCGACTTCCGCATCGGCGTCGAGACCGAAGCTGCAGCACTGGCTGCGCGGAACCATACAGAACGCCAGCTCAAAGCCGCGCAAGGCGCCTTGGAGCAATTCAAAGCAAGCTCAGGGCACCCGGCACATTCCATGAAGGCCGATTTCGAATTCCATCGGGCCGTTGCCGCCGCCACTGGCAACCCCTTTTATACGGACTGCATCTCCGCCCTGGGCCAAACCATGATCACCATGCCCCGCCCGCGCCTCGTCGCCGCTGATGAGCAGGACTCCCGCGAACGCTTCGAACAAGTGGTCCACGAGCACTCCTCCATCTACGACGCAATCGCCGACGGCGACCAAGTGGCTGCTGCGGCAGCAATGCGCCTGCACCTGAGCAACTCACGACGCCGGTTCACCGGTTCCGCACGTAGCTGACCTCGCGCACGCTCCACCCAAGTAGGTAGCAGTTCAGGTCGTTCTGAGCGCTCAGAACGACCTGATCTGCTACTCAGTTGGGCCGGCCGAGCGGGCAGCGACATGTGACGTCGCGGCGCTTTTTACTGGGACACAATTCGTCTCTCAGCGACCCCATTTAACGAAATGGGAATCCCCGCGACGCCCCATTGAGAACTATTGATCGACATTTCAAGAAACTGGCGAGTAAATTCCGAGTCCCGCTAACTTTTGAAGAACCCGTCATTTGTGACCGGGAAATCCATCAAAAGCCTTTGGGTGCTTCACGCAGGAATGCCTTGTCATGCACCCGGACAGAGAGACGCCGGCATGACAACACAGCAACTCACCGAAGACCACACCTCAATCCAGACATATGTCCAGGAACTCCGGCGCCAGGTTGATGGCATCGAGGTTCTTGAACCCGGCACCGGGACCACCCGCTACAGCCACGACGCAGCCACCGCCAAAACCGCAGCCGCAAGCGGAAACCCGGGCCCCGCCGTCGTGCTTCCCTCCTCAGCCGCGGAAGTTCAGACGGCCGTAAGACTCGCCGCGGAACTCGGCCTTACCGTGGTCCCACGCGGGGCCGGAACGGGTTTGTCTGGCGGCGCCACAGCACGCCACGACCAAGTGGTCATCTCCACTGAGAAGCTGACTGCCATCATCGAGGTGTCGCCCCTGGATGAGGTGGCGGTTGTAGAGCCAGGTGTCATCAATGCCGATTTGAATAAGCACCTTGAACCATTTGGACTTTTCTATGCGCCCGACCCTGCAAGCTACGACATTTCATCAATTGGTGGAAATATCGCGACCAATGCGGGCGGGCTCCGCTGCGCCAAGTATGGGGTGACCCGGGAGTCCATCCTGTCTCTGGACGTCGTTCTCCCGGACGGTAGCCTCATCAGTGTTGGTCACCGCTCCATCAAGGGCGTCACGGGACTGGATCTGACCTCGTTGTTTGTGGGTTCGGAAGGCATCCTGGGCATCGTCACCAAGGCAACGGTCCGTCTCCGCCCCATCCCCGTGGCCCGCAAGACGGTCAGCGCGTTCTTCAACAGCACCGCTGAAGGCACGGACGGGCTGGCAGCCATCACCTTGTCGCCCGTGCGCCCGGCCGCGATCGAGTTCTTCGACACCCCTAGTCTGGCTAATATCGACGCCCACTCAGGGACCAGCCTGCGGGAACGCGGTGCCGCGCTGATTCTCATCGAGATCGATGGTTACGGCATCGGCGACCAAGCGGCGGACCTCGCCACCGCGCTCAGTGCGGTTGGTGGCCGCGTCACCGTGGAGTCCGACGACGACGGCGTGCGGCTGTGGGAACTGCGCCGCAGCGGCCGCGGTCTCCCGCAGGACAAGTGGTACATCGGCGAGGACATCGCCGTTCCCAAGTCCCAACTGCCCAAGGTTTACGCCGCTTTCCCGGCCTTGGAAGCGCGCTTCGGCGTGGACATCTCGGCGGTATCGCACGCGGGCGACGGGAACCTTCACCCGCTGATCACCAAGGACAAAGCGCCCGACGACGGCGCGAACCCGCCTGCCTCCCTCCTGGAAGCTGCCACTGAACTGGTGAAGGTGGCGCTTTCGCTCGGCGGAACTGTGACCGGCGAGCACGGTGTGGGCACCATCAAGCGCGAATGGGCGGCCCTGGAACTCTCGGAGCGCAGCCGCGAGGTACAGCATGCCATCAAGGCGGCAATCGACCCTCAACAGACCCTCAATCCCGGCAAGGCCATCTAAGCGCCCTGCCCGCAACACCCCCAACGCAATCCCCCCAACGCATCAGGAGCACACCCAATGAGTACCTTTAGCACCCCCGAATTCCGCAGGCGGGCCTTCCTTGCAGGCCTCGGCGCACTGTCCACCTCGGCCCTGGTCACCGCGTGCGGCGGCACAACGGCCAGCACCGGTGCAGGTTCCACAACTCCCGTGGACGGCGGCAACATCACCTTCCTCATCCAGGGCTACGACACCGGCTGGGTCTCCAGCAAGACGTCCATCTCCAGCTATGAGGGCAACCTCTGGGGCCAGATCACGGACAAGCTGGTGTACGTCAATGAGAAGGGCGAGTTGAGCCCGTGGGTTGCTGAGAGCTGGGAAGAGCTCAACGGCGCCAAGGACTTCGTGATCCACCTGAAGAAGGGCGTGACCTTCTCCGACGGGACACCGCTGGATGCAGCGGCCGTGGTCGCCAACCTCAATGCCTGGGCCAAGGGTGATTCCACGCGTGGTATCAGCAAGGTGGGCCTCTTCCCTTCCAGTAACTTCGTGTCGGCAGAGGCCTCGGATGCGGAAACGGTGAAGGTGGCCTTCTCCTCTCCCGCACTGGGCTTCATCGCCACGCTGGCGTACCACGGCTGCATCCTGCTCTCCCCGAAAACCTTGGCTCTGCCGGTGGAAGCCCAGGCGGACCTCAGCCAGGAGATCGGCAGCGGCCCGTTTGTGGTCAAGTCCTGGAAGCAGGGTGACAGCTACGTCCTGGAGAAGCGCAAGGACTACAACTGGGGTCCGGCAGCGCTCGGCCACACCGGTCCGGCACGCCTGGACACCATCACGTACAAGGTCATCAAGGACACATCAGTCCGGACCTCCACGGTGGTTTCCGGCCAGGCCGAGGTTGCCTTCAACGTTGAGCCGCAGGAAATCGAGTCGCTCAAGGCACAGGGCTTCACGGTGGGTACGCCGCGCTACCTGGGGTTTGTGGACGGTTTCCAGGTGAACACGCAGGCCTTCCCCACCAACGATCCCGCCGTTCGCAAGGCTATCCAGCACGGCATTGACCGCGAAGAGATCCTCAAGACCGTCTACACCAGCGACTGGAACGCGGCCACCACGTTCATCCAAGGCAACGTCCCGGAAGCAGGCGAGTTCAGCGACTCCTTCACGTTCGACGCCGACAAAGCCAACAAGCTCCTGGACGACGCCGGCTGGGCTTCCGGATCGGATGGCTACCGCACCAAGGACGGCAAGACCCTCGAATTCACCCTCACTCCGAACCCCTATGTACCGTCCACCAAGGCCGAGGACGAGCTCATCGCCCAGCAGCTCAAGAAGGTGGGTATCAAGGTCAACCTCAAGGTTGTGGACGTTGCCGGCTACGCGGCTGTGCAGGCCAGCAAGCCGCCGCTGTTCCAGACCTCACGCAGCTTCGTCGACGTCGGTACGGTGGCCGGAGTCCTGACAAGCCAGAACAAGGGCGAAGACTGGTTCGGACTTGGAACCAGCGATCAGAAGCTCAACGACCTCTCCACTGCGATCGCCACGGCTTCGGACCGGGCATCCCGCGAGAAGGTCGCCGACGAGCTCCAGCAATACGTCCTGGAGCAGGGCTACTTTATCCCTCTTAACCAGCTCGTCCAGCGCCTCTACCTGATCAGCCCGAAGATCAAGGATGTCCAGTACAACGGCCTTGCGTACGCCAACTTCTACACCGCTTGGATCTCGCAGTGACCAGCGATTACAAGCGCTTTGCGTTGACCCGCGCGGGTCAGGCGGTCGTCGTCGTTCTTCTGGCCTATGTCCTCACGTTCCTGGTGATCAGCGTCCTCCCCGGTGACGCCATCACCAACACCCTCCGGGACCCGCAGCACGGACTGAGCGAGGAAGACATCCAGCGGATCGTGGCGTTCTACGGCTTGGACCAGCCCGTGATCGTGCAGCTGCTGCTCTCCCTGGGACGGTTCCTCACGGGAGAGCTGGGATTCTCGCTTCAGTCCAACCTTCCGGTCTCCCAGATCGTGGGAGACGCGTTGCCTTCCACGCTCACTCTTGCCACCAGCGCGCTGCTTATCGCCATTGTTTTCGCAGTGGTCATCGCGTATGGCGCCCAGTATCTGCCAGGCAAGTGGGCAGCTATCGTCCGCTCCATTCCTTCGTTCTTCCTGTCGGTTCCCAACTTCGTGATCGGCCTGGTGCTGATCGAGTTCTTTGCTTTCCGGCTGCATTCCTTCACCACCACAGATCCCAACAGCCCGGTGGCAACGCTGTTCGCAGCAGTCACTTTGGCCATTCCGGTCTCCGCACCGCTGGCCGAGGTCTTGATTGCGAGCTTGGACCACGAATCCCGGCAGGAGTACGCCCTGGTGGCCAGGTCCCGGGGTCTTACCGAGGCCAAGCTCTTCTCCAAACATCTGGTGAAGCCGTCGGCCCTGCCCTCCGTGGCCATGGTGGCGCTCATTGTCGGCGAGCTTCTGGGTGGCTCCGTTATTACCGAGACGATCTTCGGCCGTGACGGCATCGGCACCGTTGTCCAGAAAGCGGTGACGGGAGAAGACCAACCAGTGCTTCAAGCCGTGGTCTCCCTCTCGGCCGTGGTCTTCGTGGCCGTCAATCTCGTGGCCGACCTCGCGTCGCCATTGCTCGATCCGCGCGTAAAACTCCGGGAGAAGGTGGGCGCATGACTGCCACGCTTGGCTACACCCAACTGCGCAATGTTGGAACAGCATCCAAGAAGCTCACCGCGGGACTGCCTCCAGTCACCGTGATCCTGTCCTTCGCGGTGGTCCTGCTGGTCATCCTGTGGTCACTTGTCCCGGGTTTCTTCACATCGTTCAGCCCGGTCACGGGCGATACCGCGAGCAAGCTGGCGGCACCGAGTGCCGCACACTGGTTCGGCACGGACTACCTCGGGCGCGACCAGTACGCACGCGTCGTCTACGGCACGGCGTCCTCCGTCACCAGCGCTTTGGTTGCGGTGCTCATCGGATTGATAGTGGGCAGCATCATTGGGCTCGCCAGCGGATTCCGCGGCGGCTGGCTGGACTCCGTCCTGGGCCGGTTCGTTGATGTCCTCCTTGCCATCCCCGGATTCCTGCTGGCCGTGGTCATCGTCAGTTCGCTGGGTTTCCAAACCATCAACGCCGCCATCGCCACCGGAGTGTCTGCCGTCGCGGTCTTTGCACGGTTGATGCGCGCGGAAGTGATGCGCGTCCGCAACGCCACGTACGTGGAGGCGTCCTATCTGGAAGGCGGAAACCGGCTGCACGCCCTGCTCGGCCACATCCTTCCCAACGCCTACAGGTCCGTTCTGGTACTGGCGGTGCTCCAGTTCGGCACGTCCATCCTGATCATCGCCTCGCTGGCCTTCCTGGGCTACGGCGATCCGCCCCCGGCCTCCGACTGGGGTCTCCTGGTGGCCTCGGGCAAAACCTACGTAACCGCTCCATGGCTCGTGTACGCGCCGGCGCTGGTCATCGTGGTCACCGTACTGTCCGTCAACCGCATCAGCCGCTGGCTGCGAAAGGCGAAATGACATGACCCTGAACACCAAGGACCGCAACGTGTCCGCAGACCTATTAACAGTGCAAGGCTTGTCCATCGCCTACGGTCCCACCGCGGTGGTCCATGACGTCTCCTTTTCTGTAGCCAAAGGCGAGAGCCTGGCGCTCATCGGAGAGTCGGGATCGGGCAAGTCCACCATCGCCAAGGCCATCCTCCGGTTGCTTCCCCACGGAGAAGCGACGGCCACGGGGCGTGTAGCGCTCAACGGACAGGATGTCCTGGCGCTGCCCGAGAAGCATTTCCGTCCCCTCCGCGGCCGGGAACTGGGCTTCATCCCCCAGGACCCTGCATCGGCATTGAACCCCGTGCGAACCATCGGCGCACAGGCTCACGAGGCCGCCGCGCTGCTCGGCGAAACAGATCCAACGGTCCGCCGCACGAAAATCCTGGACGTACTGGAACAAGTGGGCCTCCCGGACCCTGCCCGGGTTTACGATTCCTACCCGCACCAGCTCTCCGGCGGCATGCTCCAGCGCGTGCTGATCGCGCTCACGGTGTTGCCTCGTCCGGCGCTGATCGTGGCTGACGAACCAACTTCCGCCTTGGACGTGACGGTCCAGAAGCTCATCCTGGACATGCTGACCGAGCTCCGCCGCGAGCTGGACATCAGCCTGCTCCTCATCACGCACGACCTCGCGATTGCCGCCGAGCGCGCCGATTCCCTGGTGGTGCTGAAGGACGGCTCGGTGCAGGAAAGTGGACCGTCCCTGGAAGTATTCGCTTCGCCTGCCACCGACTACGCGCGGAGCCTTCAGGCCGACGTCCCGGCACTCCACCCGGACCGGTACAGGAACCAGCGCATCACCTTGACACCAGCGCACGACGGCGGCTCCCGCACCCCGACGTCCAGCGCGCCGGACGCCGGGCTCCAGATCGATGTCCGTGGTGTGACCAAGCGCTTCTCGGCCGGCGGAAAGGACGTCCTCGCCTGCGAGGGGGTGTCCTTCTCCGTGGAACGCGGGCGGACGCACGCGCTCGTCGGCGAGTCCGGGTCCGGTAAAACCACCGCGGTCCGGCTGTTGCTGGGTCTTGAACAGCCGGACGGTGGGGATATTACGGTAGCGGGCCAATCGACGTCGGGCCGTTCCAGGGCCGATGTCCGCGAGATCCGCCGCCACCTCCAACTGGTCTACCAGAACCCCTTCACGTCCCTTGACCCCACGTGGCGAGTGGGCAGGATTGTCCGCGAACCACTGGATCAGTTTGGTGTAGGCACCAAGGCAGAGCGTGCCCAGCGGGTTCGCGAGGCTTTGGAAGCCGTGGGCCTACCGTCCGAGGTGGCTTCAAGGCGGCCCGCACACCTGTCCGGCGGCCAGCGGCAACGGGTGGCGATCGCCCGGGCGCTGGTGGTGCGGCCCGACGTCGTGGTTTTGGATGAACCCACCTCCGCGCTGGACGTCAGCGTTCAAGCGGGAATCCTTGAGCTGCTGTCCAAACTGCAACGTGAGCTGGGCCTGACGTACTTGTTCGTCTCGCACGATCTTGCGCTGGTGCGGCAGGTAGCTGACTCCGTATCGGTCCTGCGGCGCGGCCAAGTGGTGGAGGACGGTCCTGTGGAGGAGATCTTCCACCGACCGCAGCATCCCTATACCCGCGCCCTCCTTGAGGCGATTCCCCTGGCGTCCGTGGCCCCGGAGCCGGCAGCCGACCAACAACTAGCGAAGGCAACAGCATGACCGTGAACCTGATATCCACCCGTCGGCCCGCACTCATCGAGGCCTTTACCGCCCCCAAGGGCTTTGGGGACCAGACGCTGCGTGATCGTCGGGCAGATGCCATCGAGCTTCTTGGTGGCATTCCGGATCCCAGCGTCCTCCCAACGGAGGAATTGGCTGCCGCCACAGCACGTGTGCTGGCCAAGCCCGGCGTCCCTGCGCTCCAATACTCACGGACAGAGGGTATTTCGCCGCTGCGGGAGTGGATCGCAGAACGCGAAGGCGTCTCCGTTGACCGGATCCTCATCACCAACGGCGGCTTCCATGGACTTTCCTTGGCCATCCAGTCCGTGGTGGAACGCGGCGACCTGGTGGCCGTGGACAACCCGATTTTCCCGCTGTTCCTCCGCGGGCTCCAGCTCTCTGATGCAAGGACCCTGCCGGTATTCGTAGGTCCGCAGGGCCTGGACGTCGATCATCTCTCGGACCAGCTCAGGGGCGGTGCCCGACCATCCGCCCTATATACAGTGCCGGACTTCCACAACCCATCCCAAGGCACGCTGTCCGGAGAGGCCCGGAAAGAACTCGTGCGGCTGGCGGAACACTACGGATTCGTGGTCCTGGCGGACAACCCCTACCGTGAGCTTCGCTTTGCCGGCGAGCAGGAAAGTGTGGAGGAGTTCAATAACTCTGACCACGTCCTCCACATCAACACCTTCACCAAGACACTGGGGCCTGGATTGCGCCTTGGTTGGACCGTGGCACCAGAGCGCCTGGCACGTGATCTGGTGGCTTTGCGCAGCCGCCAGGATTCCCACAGCTCCACGCTGGTCCAGGCCATCATCGGGGAACTGGTCACATCCGACCCCGAAATCTTCGACGCAACCCTGGACCGGGCCCGCGCCCTGTACCGGAACCGCGCCGAAACGCTGGTCGCCGCGCTGCACCGGGAAGCTCCGGGAGCTTTTGAGACTGTTCTCCCGGACGGCGGACTGTTCCTCTGGCCCAAACTGGCAGACGACTCCGTGGACCCAGAGCAACTCGCCGCTGATGCCAGCGCAGAAGGGGTGGAGTACCAGCGGGGTTCGTTCTTCCCCTCGGGGCCCGGAACGGACGCTGACCGGCACCTGCGCCTGGCGTACGGCGACGTTGCGGAGTCAAAGCTGGAGGAAGCGGCTGCGCGACTGGGACGAGCGCTGAAGCGGCAAGTTCCGTAGCCCCACCCAACTAGGTCGCAGTTGAGGTCGTTCCCAGCGCTCAGAACGGCCTCAACTGCTACCTACTTGGGCGCGGAAAAACAAAAGAGCCCCGATCCTAAGACCGGGGCTCTTTCACTTGCGTGCGCGAGGGGGGATTTGAACCCCCACACCCTTTCGGATACTGGCACCTGAAGCCAGCGCGTCTGCCGTTCCGCCACTCGCGCGCAACTTCTTTTTCCGGACTTCCACTGGTCTCCCAGCTTCGTTTCCTTCAAAAGCAGCGAGATCAAGCATAACGGACATCCGGAGCAAAACACCAATCGACCACTGCGAGGAGCCTGTGAACAGACCCGGACTGCCCCAACAACAGCTGAACCTCACTAAAATTTCAGCCCCCGCCTCCCGCGCCACCATGGGCCGGAAACGAACTTTTCTGGGTCGCAAGGCGTTGTGGATTAAGGCCATTCCCAGTCAGTCCCAGTAGTATCGGGAAGTGGAAGGGCCGTCAGGCGCGTACTTCGCTGTGTGCGCGGACGGAGCAATGGGCGGACTATCGGACCAGGCACAACGGGTGCCGCGGCAAGGAAAGGAGAAGGACCATGGGTTTGCTGGACAAAGTCGAGCGCGGCATTGAAAAGGCCGTCCGCAACGTCTTCTCCACGGGGTCGCGGGCACGTGTTGAGCCAGTGGAGATTGCAAGCAAGCTGAGGCGCGAGTTGGACAACAAGTCCATCACCATCGCTGCCGGACGGACGCTGGCTCCGAATGTTTTTGATGTCCTGCTCAGTGACGAGGACTTTGCCCGGGCCCAGGAATGGGGAACCCCGCTGGCAGAGGAACTTTGTGACGTTGTTATCCAGCATGTCCGGAGCCAGGGCTACACGCTCCAAGGCGCCGTCCGCATTTCGTTCCGTCGCAACGACGAAGAACGTGCCGGACATTTTGAGATCACTTCCCGGACAGAGAAATCATCCGATGACGCCGCTCCTGCCCCACAGGCTCCCCGATCCAACGTTCCGGCTGCGCCGGCACGCCAGCCCACCCGCCTCCAGCCAGTCCTGGATATCGGTGGCCAGCGGTATTCCCTCAACGCCCGGTCCGTGGTGCTGGGCCGCTCCTCCGAAGCGGACATTCTTGTGGACGACACCGGGGTTTCACGGAAGCACCTTGAGGTCCGCACCGAGAATGGCAGCACGTGGGCCGTTGATCTCGGCTCCACCAACGGCAGCTACGTCAACGGACATAAAGTGAACGGCAGCGTGGAGCTCACAGACGGCTCAACCATCACGATGGGACGTACCAAGATCATTTTCCGCCTCCTCCCCCAAACCCCGGGTGGCCACGCGTGAACGACATCAGCGAACTGACAATCACAGCTCTCCGCTTCGGTTTCCTTCTTCTGTTGTGGGTCCTGATTTTCAGCATTGTCACCACCATGCGCCGCGACTTCCAGATTGGCCGAAAGGCCGTCACTGGTGTTCCCACGGCGCGCGAAGTCCGCAAGCATCCGGAACTTGCGGCCTCGCCGCCGCCGGCAATCCAGCATGCCCGCACTTTGGTGGTCACTGAGGGCCCCCTCAAGGGCACCACGGTTCCCCTCGCGGCCAGCCCCATCCTGCTGGGCCGCGCGCAGGAAGCCACGCTGGTCCTGGAGGACGACTACGCTTCCGGCCGGCACGCACGCCTGTTCCCGCAGGGCAGCCGCTGGTTCATCGAGGACCTGGGCTCCACCAACGGCACCTACCTGGCCGATCAACAGCTCACCCGCGCCTTGCCGGTTGAGCTTGGCGTCCCCGTGAGAATCGGCAAGACGGTCATTGAATTGAGGCCGTAGTCCATGGCCTCCCCCGAGACCCCCAAAGGCCAGGAAAAGCCTGCGGAGCGCCCGCTCATCATGCGCTACGCCGCTCGTTCCGACGTCGGACGGATCCGCTCCAAGAATGACGACTCCGCCTATGTGGGCCGTCATCTCGCAGTGGTGGCCGACGGTATGGGCGGTCACGCCGGCGGCGATGTCGCTTCCGCTTCAACAGTTCTGGACATGATCCACCTCGATCATGATGACTACCCGGAGGGTGCGGACACCGTCCTGGCGGACGAGATCCAGACCGCCAATTCCCTGCTTTCCGAGCTGGTGCACCAGAATCCCAAGCTTTCCGGCATGGGCACCACAGTGACAGCCCTGCTTCTAGAGGGCCGGAAGCTCCACTTCGCCCACATTGGCGACTCCCGTGCCTACAGACTTCGCAACAAGAAGTTTGAACAGGTCAGCATTGACCACACGTTCGTGCAGCGGCTCATCGATGAAGGCCGCCTCCGCCCGGAGGAAGCTGAAACGCATCCGCACAAGAATGTCCTGATGCGAGTCCTCGGCGACGTCGACGCCAGCCCTGAGCTGGATCTGGACGTCCTGGATGTTGAGCCCGGCGAACGCTGGCTGCTCTGCTCGGACGGACTCAACTACGTAGCCGGCCACGTCGTGGAGCGCATGGTCCGTGAGACCAAGGACTTGCGCGAATGTGCCGAGATCCTTGTTGACCTGACGCTGGAAGCGGGCGCCCCGGACAACGTCACCGTAGTGATGTTGGAGATTGCGGAGGAGACCGACGACGACGTCAACACGGCCGCCGTCGACGTCGTTCCGGCTGCGGCGCTTGCCGTGCTTGACGAGCCCGAGGCAGTCACGGCCACCAAGTCACCCGACGGTCCTTCCGCGACCAAGGCAGCTGAGGACAGCAAGTCCGAACCCAGTACGCGGGCCGCTCTGGAAGCAGATGCTGGGTCCTCGTTCAGCGCGGGCGATCCGGACGACAAACAAGAAGACGCTGAGGGCGCATCCAAGGGCGATTCCACAGAGCCTCCCGCCACCACTGACCCGCATCTGGGCGAGCATTTGTCGGCGGAAGTGCTGCGTGAGGAATTGGCCAGCCGTCCCCATGAGCTTGTTGGTGCTGCCGCGACAGCTGCGGAGACGGGTTCCATTCCTACCGTGGCCGGCCGCACTGTCGCCCGGAGGGCAGCTACTGTCCTGACGCATAAAGCTGAGCAGGACCGTGTTGAGACCGAAGAGCCGCCGCGTCGTCGCGTGCGTTGGTTGATGCCAGCCGTCGCCGCCGTTGTTGTCTTAGGCGTGGTGGTGGGCCTGTGGCTTGGCTATGCCTGGACCCAGACGCGCTACTACGTGGGCGAATACGATCAGCGGGTGGCGATTTTCAACGGGATCTCGCAGAGACTCGGCCCCATTCAGCTTTCCCGGCTCGAAGCCGTAACCGACATCAGGGTGGAATCATTGCCGGAATACGGCCAACAGAGCGTACGCCAGACAGTACCGGCGGGCGATCTCGACAGCGCGCAAGGCATTGTGGAGAACCTCCGGAACACCGGCAGCGCCTCAGCGAATTGCCCGGGCACGCCCACACCCACACCCACTGCAACAGGCTCGGCATCCCCTTCACCGGCGCCTACCGCCACTGTGCCCATTCCCAGCACGGCTGCTGTTGCCAGCCCTACTCCTTCGCCCGTCCCGACTCCCTGTGAGGCGGCCAAATGATGCAGACTGAGATAGCCCCCAAGCCCCGCCGGAACGTTGAGCTGGTGCTCATTGTCCTTGCCCTTGCCGTGGGCATCGGTGCCAGCGCATTGGTGAGCATCAACTCGGAAGTCGGGTTGGACAGCGACTTCTGGTTCCAGTCCAGCCTCTTGGCCGTTGCTGCTTTCGCCTTCCATGTTGTCCTCAGGCTCCGCGCAAAGTATGCAGACCCGGTAATACTTCCCATCGTCGTGGCACTCAATGGGCTCGGCTTGGCGTTGATTCACCGTATGGATGGTCCCGGGGACGATACCGGCAACAACCAGCTCCGGTGGACCCTCATTGCCATGGCAGTCTCCATTGCCGTGATCTGGTTCCTCAAGGATCACCGGATCCTTCGCCGCTTCACGTACATCTCCCTGGCAGTCAGTGCTTTCCTACTGCTTCTCCCGTTGATTCCCGGCATCTCGGCCGGTGAAATCCTTGGTGCCCGCGTGTGGATCCGTGTTGGCCCCATGACGTTCCAGCCCGGTGAAATCGCCAAGATCACTCTTGCCATATTCTTTGCCGGGTATCTGTCTTCCAACCGCGATCTCATTCTGTTGGCAGGCCGGAAGATCGGCCCCATGCAGTTCCCGCGCTTCAAGGACCTCGGCCCCATGATTACCGCCTGGCTGGTGAGCATTGGTGTGCTCGTCTTCCAGCGGGACCTGGGATCCTCCATCCTCTTCTTCGGCCTGTTCATTGTGATGATTTACGTGGCCACCAGCCGGATCTCGTGGGTGGTCATCGGCTTGCTGCTGATTCTGGGCGGCGGGTTCATCGCCTCCCAGATCTTCTCCCACGTCGCATTCCGCATCGATAGCTGGATTAATGCCTTCACGCCGGAGGTCTTCGGCAGGTCTCCCGGAGGCAGCGGGCAAATTGTTGAGGGCTTGTTCGGCATGGCTGACGGCGGCCTGGTGGGTACTGGCCTTGGTCAGGGCAGGCCGGACCTGGTGCCGTTCGCCAACAGCGACATGATTGTTGCCCTCATCGGTGAGGAACTCGGCCTCATTGGCCTCTTCGCTGTGGTGATGCTTTACCTGCTGCTCTTCACCCGCGGCTTCCGCGCTGCTTTGGGCACCCGCGATGCGTTCGGCAAGCTTCTTGCCTGTGGCCTGTCCTTCGCGATTGCCCTGCAGTGCTTCGTGGTGATCGGCGGAGTTACCCGGCTCATCCCGTTGACCGGCCTCACCACTCCGTTCCTCGCGGCAGGCGGCTCCTCGCTTCTGGCCAACTGGATCATCGTGGGCCTGCTGCTCATGATCTCCAATACGGCCCGCGGCCCGGTGGACACCACTCCCATGGTCAACAAACCACCGGCAAGCAGCAGCACGCCCGGCACACGCAAACCGGCCACAGGACAGACACCCAGCGCACCAACAGAGGCGGTGAAGCAACAATGAACCAGGCTATTCGCAGTAGTTGGATGGCTGCCGTCGCCATGTTCGCGTTGATCTTCGGCGCCATCAGCTACGTCCAGGTGATTGGTGCTGATGACCTCAATGCCAACCCTTGGAACCAGCGCGCCGTTTTGGCTTCCTTCTGCAACGAGCGCGGCTCCATCATTGTGGGTGGAAAGCCGGTGGCGGAGTCGGTTCCCGGCACGGAGTCCTGCGCCTTCCAGCGCCAGTACAACCAGCCCGAGCTTTATGCCGGCATCACTGGATACTTCTCCAAGTTCTTTGGTTCCACCGGCCTGGAACAGTCCATGGGGGAAACCCTGGCAGGCAATTCCGATCAGCTGTTCCTGGATCGCATGAGCCAGATGTTCTTGGGCAAAGAGCCCAAGGGAGCGTCCGTGGAGTTGACCTTGGATCCAGCCCTCCAGCAGTTGGCCATGGATCTGATTCCTGAAGGCCAGCGCGGTTCCATTGTGGTGACCAACCCCAAGACGGGCGCCATCCTGGCAATGGCTTCCAAGCCGACATACAACCCCAACTTGATCGCCACGCACGACCGAACCACTGCGGAAGCCAACTACGCACAGCTGAACCAGATTCCCGGTATCAACCTGAACCAGAACGTCAGCGGCCCCACCGGCAATCTGTTGTCCCCTGGTTCAGTCTTCAAACTCATTGATACTGCTGCTGCCCTGAACTCCGGCAAGTACAACAAGGACAGCGAGCTGCCGAACCCCAGCAGCCTTCCCTTGCCCGGAAGCAGTGCCAGCCTGCCAAACTACGCTGGCGGCAACTGCAACGTCCGCGAAACTGCGTCCTTCGCCTTTGCCCTTGAGCAGTCGTGTAACACCCCGTTTGCCAGCATCGCGCTTGACCTCGGCCAGGACGCCATTCGCGAACAGGCGCAGAAGTTCGGCTTCGGTCAGGACTTCGGTGACCAACTCAAGCTGCAGCAGGCCGTCAGCGTCTTCCCGGAGGACCTGGACCAGGCCCAGTTGGCCCAGTCATCGGTGGGTCAGCGCGACGTCAAGGCCACACCGCTGCAGATCAACATGATGACGGCAGCCATCGCCAACGGCGGGGTGCAGATGAAGCCGAACCTGATTGAGGCCGTTCGAGCGCCTGATCTGCGCGTCATCAACGAGCCCAAGCCTGAGACGCTCCGCACCAGCACCACGCAGCCCATCGCAAATCAGATCACTGAGTGGATGACCAGTGCTGTGGACAATGGCATTGCCAAGGGTGCAGCCGTTCCAGGCGTCAAGGTGGCCGGTAAGACCGGCACCGCCGAGCTCGGCGATTCAGGTTTGAACAATTCTTGGTTTACCGGGTTCGCCCCGGCAAACGACCCGCAAGTGGCCGTCACCATTGTCATGGAGAGTGTTGACGTGCTAACCGGGGCCCAGCTAACCAGTCCGAACGCAAAGAAGATTTTTGAGGCGGTGTTGAATAAGTGAGGCCTACTTCAGGAATCACACTCGGCGGCAGGTTCCAGCTGACCAGTCGCATTGCGATTGGCGGCATGGGCGAGGTCTGGAAGGCCAAGGACCAGATCCTCGGCCGGATCGTTGCCATCAAGGTGCTCAAGGAGGAATACACGGGTGACCCCGGTTTTCTCCAGCGCTTCCGTGCCGAGGCGCGTCACACCGCCCTCCTCAACCACGTGGGCATCGCCAACGTCTTCGATTACGGCGAGGAAGCCGGTTCGGCCTACCTGGTGATGGAGCTTGTGCCCGGACACCCGCTGAGCGGCATCCTTGAGCGCGAGCAGGTGTTGTCCCCGGACATGACGCTCTCCATCATTTCGCAGACAGCACGCGCCTTGGCAGTGGCTCACGCCCAAGGTTTGGTCCACCGCGACATCAAGCCGGGAAACCTGCTGATTACGCCGGACAACCGCGTCAAGGTCACGGACTTCGGCATCGCCCGGTTGGCAGATCAGGTTCCACTCACGCAGACCGGACAGGTGATGGGTACCGCCCAGTACTTGGCCCCGGAGCAGGCCACGGGCCAGACGGCTACGGGGTCCTCGGATATCTATTCCTTGGGCGTCATTGGTTATGAGTGCCTCACCGGGCACCGTCCGTTCACCGGCGAATCGCAGATCGCCATTGCCCTCGCCCAGGTTAATGACGCACCGCCGCCCCTTCCGGAGACGCTGCCAACTCCTGTGCGCGCCCTGCTGATGTCCATGCTGGCTAAGGATCCCAAGAACCGTCCGGCCAATGCCATCAAGCTGGCTGAAGCCGCTGAGGCCATCCGCAATGGTGACATCGCCACGGCACACGCCGCCGTACCCGGCATGCTGTTGTTCGAATCCACCACCGGACCCATCACGGCACCGGTGGACACCGCAACGGCACCCACCGGCGTCGTCTCCTCGCCTTATGGCAAGGAGCAGTCGACGACGGCGACGTCCGCACTTCCGGTGCTGGGCGCCGGCGCTGCCGGAGCTGCTCTGGGAGCCGCTGCCGCGTCTTCTGATAACCCCTTGACGCGTGCGAACGCCCTTGAGGCTGAGCGGCAGCTCAACGACGACGAAGTGGTCTACACCGACGACGAGAACTTCGATGACGCTGAGCCGGAACGCAAGAAGCGCAGCCCGTGGACGTGGCCCTTGGTTGCCCTGATCCTCCTGGTCCTGTTTGCCTTGGTTGGTTTCCTGATTTCCCAGTCGGGATTCTTCTCACCGAACCCCGCACCCAGTGAGTCCACCACCACCAGCACCAGCCGGAGTGCCAGCCCTACCTCTACCTCGGCTACTCCGACGCCCAGGCCTACAGAGACAAGCGAAGCGCCGCAGCCCACTCAGTCGGAGCCCCAGAAGATTAACGTCATCCCGGAGCAGTACCAGGGCCAGCCTTTCCAGACGGTCAGTGGGCAGCTTCGCGCTTTGGGTCTCGGCGTGGACGGTAAGGAAGTCTTCGATGCAACGGCTCCTGCGGGAATCGTCATCAGCCTGAACCCCACAGGGCCCGTGGACCCGGGGCAAACCATCACCGTGACCTACTCCAAGGGCCCGGAATTGGTGGCTGTTCCCGCCATCGCTCCAGGGGTGGACGAAGCCCAGGTCCGGCAAGCCATTGAAGGAGCCGGACTGCAGTGGGTGGCCGGAGAACCCGTCAACGGTGCAATTGGCCAGCAGCCCGGAACGTTCGTCCGGTCCTCACCTGCAGCCGGAACCCAGGTTGCCGCTGGTTCAACGGTCACGTACTACCTGTCCAAGGCTCTGGTGCCCACCGAGCCTGAGACGCCCAGGTCCACGCCCAGCGGCTCCGGCAGCCCGAGAAACTAACTAAGCCGCCATGTCTACGTCACGTCCAGGTCCTGCGCACCGAGAGGAGAGCACCCCCGTGTCCTCCCAGCGCATCCTCAATTCCCGCTATGAACTTGGCGAGTTGATCGGTCGTGGCGGTATGGCGGACGTTTACCGAGGAACAGACACCCTGCTGGGGCGGACCATCGCCGTGAAGGTGCTGCGCGCCGACCTCGCACGCGATCCCCAGTTCCAGGCCCGTTTCAAACGTGAGGCCCAGGCCGTGGCGGCGTTGAACCACCCGTCCATCGTGGCCATCTTCGATACCGGGGAATACTCGGTTCCGGGAGGCCCCGGCGAAGATGTGCGTGTCCCGTACATCGTCATGGAGTACGTGGCCGGCCGCACCCTGCGCGACATGATCAAAGCCAATGAGCTTGGCGTTGAGGACTCCGTCGGCTTCACCTTGGGTGTCCTGGGTGCTCTCGAATACAGCCACCGTGCAGGCATCGTCCACCGCGACATCAAGCCGGCAAACGTGATGGTCTGCGCCGACACCGGGGATGTGAAGGTCATGGACTTCGGCATCGCGCGAGCCATGGCCGATTCTGCCGCCACAATGACCCAAACGCAGGCAGTGGTGGGCACCGCCCAGTATCTTTCCCCGGAACAGGCCCGTGGCGAAACGGTGGATGCGCGTAGTGACCTCTACTCTGCCGGTTGCCTGCTCTTCGAACTGCTGACCAGCAGGCCTCCGTTCATCGGCGATAGCCCTGTATCGGTGGCCTATCAGCACGTCCGTGAGATCCCGGACCTTCCCAGCGCCCACAACCCGGAGGTCTCCGAGGCACTGGATTCCGTCCTGGTAAAGGCGCTGCAGAAGAGCCGCACTGATCGTTTCCAGGACGCGGCAGCCTTCCGCCGTGCCTTGCGGGCAGCAAGCAACGGTATCCCCGTGGCCGCAGTGGCAGCCAGCGAGGCTCCCACAGACCCCAACGACCTCGTGGATCCTGAGGACCCGGCAACAGAGCTCTTGAGCACCACGGCCGTGGGCTTCCTCGATGCCGAGCAGTTCAAAGACGAGCCTGTTGATCCGCCCCAGGAGGAACCTCTTCCCTTGGGCCTCCCACCGGAACGTGAGCTGCCCGCGAGCCAGAAGTCCCGCCGTCGTGCCTGGGTTGCCACGTTGGTGATCTTCACCATCCTGATACTGGCCGGTGGCGGTTTCTGGCTCTATAGCCTCATGAACATGCAACCGCCGCCCCCGGCGAAAGTAGCCGTGCCGGTAGTGACCAACATGTCTGAATCGCAGGCCATCCAGGAACTGTACTCAGCCAAACTGAAGCCCAAATCGGTCCGTGAGCCCAGCGACACCGTGGCCAAGGACATGACCATCGGGACATCGCCGATTGCCGGGGCTTTGTTGGAACAAGATGCTGAAGTCATCCTGAAGATCTCCGGTGGCCCCAGCTCGGTGACCATCCCGGCGGACATCGTGGGGCGCACTGAACCGGACGCACGGGAAGCTTTGCGGCGGCTGGGCATCACCGGCGAAATCGTGACTACCCTGACCCACAGTCCCACCGTCCCAGCGAACGTAGTGATCGCCACGGCACCGGCACCCGGCGGAGCGATCGCTGTGGAGTCCAAAGTGGAGTTGCAGGTTTCCACCGGCAAGGTCCTCATGCCCCAGCTGATCGCGCTGCCGGTGGCTGAAGCGGAAGCCGCGCTCAAGGCCAACGGCCTCACCATCTCGATTGTGGAGCAGGAAAACTCACAGGTGGCGGCGGGGACAGTCACGGCTCAGAGCGACGCCTTCAACACCGAGGTGGCCCAGGGCAAGGTGGTCACTGTCACGGTGGCCAAGGCCCCGGCCCCACCACCCACACCTACCCCGACACCGACTCCCACGGAAACCGAGAAGCCGACGCCGAAACCGACGGCAACCAAGAAGTAAGGCGCCAGCCGCGCCTCAGCTACTGCTTGATCAGCGGGCTCAGCTTTGAGGCGCGTTCGGCCGCCCCGGTCATGCCGAGGGACTCCAACCAGTTGCCCAGCATCTGATATCCGCCTTCTGTGAGCACCGATTCCGGGTGGAATTGGACGCCGCAAAGAGGTGCGGTCTTGTGCTGCAGGCCCATCACCACTCCGTTGGTGGTTTCTGCGGTGATTTCCAGAACGTCGGGGATGGACTCCCGAACCGCGGCCAGGGAGTGGTAGCGCGTGGCCGTGACGGGCGACGGGAGACCGGCAAAGACACTCTTGCCCTCGTGCTGGACGGGCGACGTCTTGCCGTGCATGAGCTCCGGTGCGTGGGTCACCACGCCGCCATAGGCTTCGGCCAGGGCCTGATGTCCCAGGCAGACTCCGAACATGGGCTTGGCGGCCTCGCCACACCATTTGATGAGCTCTATGCAGACGCCGGCCTCGGCCGGCGTGCCCGGGCCGGGGGAGACCAGCACGCCGTCGCGGCTTGCTGCCAGCTCTATGGCCTCGGCAAGCGTCACGTCGTCGTTGCGGACAACCGTCGTCTCGGCGCCAAGTTCCTGGAGGTATCCCACCAGCGTGTAGACGAAGCTGTCGTAGTTATCCACTACAAGGATTTTTGTTGTGCTCATGGCTGCTGCACTGAACCAATCGTTGAGTCGGTCAAAGTGGTGAATTGGGAAAACCACGGGAAAAGGAACTCGACCATCAGCACCAGGGCTACGCCCACCAGTACCAGGGTGGTCAGGATCCGCACCCACAGGGGTCCCGGAAGATGACGGAAAATCCACGCGTACATTCGTTACCCCTTTCCGTGTGCCCGGGCTACTTGGGCGGCGATTTCCGACGGCGGCCCGGCTGAGGCAGGTTGCCAACTATCCAGCATTGAGTACGCGATGATGCGTTCCTGTGCCCCGAAGCGCGGGTTGCAACTGGTCATAGTGAGGATACTTTCGGTGGGCTGGACTCCCGCTTCGGTGGGAACGGGCATCAGGACGTCCGTGCGGTCCGGGAGCACAATCTGGTTGTTTCGGAAGACGTAGGTGTAGTAGCCATCTGCCGTCTGGATATAAATCTTGTCCCCGGGCACCAGGGTGTGGATGTTGTCCAGTACTGCGCCGTGGGTTTGGCGGTGGCCGGCCACCGCGAAGTTGCCCGGGGCGCCAGGCATGCTGGTGCTTCCATAGTGGCCCAGTCCCAGCGTGTCCAGAACGTCCGAGCCGGTGCCTTCGATGATGGGCCGTGTGTAGTCCGGGCCGAAGCGGGGAATGTACATGATCCCGATCATTCCCGCGTAGGCGGGAGCCGGCGTCACCACGGGAGGACCATAGTCCACGGGGGCGGCAGGAGCCGCGGGGGTGACGGGGCCGGAGAATTCCTGCGCGAAGCTCTTGACCGCTTCAGTTTGCTTGGCATCTGCTTCCACGTTGGTCCACCACAGTTCCCAACCAACAAAGAGGAGCAGGACGATCCCTGCTGTAATGAGCAGTTCGCCCAGGACCTGGCTGATTTTGCGGATGACGTCAGAGGCCCGTAGTCGCTTGCGCGGGCGCAGTTCCTGCCCCTGGCCGGCGGACGGCATGGCTGAAGCCGCCGTCTGCTGCTGATGCGCCACAGGGTCTCCTTGCATAGGGCGCGGGCGGCACAGGCGGACCCCCGGTTGCGGCTAGACTTGACAGCTAGAACCAACCCGGAACGCCGTGTGGCCGTTAACCGCTGGAAATTTCCTTCCTGCAGGATATCAAGGCTGGCGCGAACGGGTCTTAACCGAACAGCCAGGAGGATCCGTGCCCGAGTCCAAGCCCCGCAAGCGGCCTGCCCGTCAGGCCCAGCAGACTTCCGCAGCACAGCAGTACAAGCCCAACCCGGTGTGGTACAAAGCTGTCATGTTCGGCTTGATGATCCTCGGCCTGATCTGGATCATCACCTTCTACATCACTGAAGGCCAGTTCCCGGTCCGCGAGTGGGCCTCGTGGAACATCGTGGCAGGCTTTGGTATCGCGATTGTCGGCTTCCTCATGACCACCCGCTGGCGCTCCTAGGGAAAACCCACCTCACATTTCCGTGCCCGTGAACGTCTACAAGATATGAGCATCCGGCACACCACCATGGATTCCCCGTTGGGGCAGTTGACGCTGACTGCCCGCGGGGAATTTTTGACGGGAATCTTCTACGAAGGTCACTGGCATATGCCTCCAGCGGACTACTTCGGAGTCCCCGTGGGACTCCAGGACCCGGTTTTTGCTGTGACCCGGGTTGAACTCGATGAGTATTTGGGTGGCCACCGCACTGATTTCGATGTCCCGTTCGAGGCACTCGGGAACCCCTTCCAAGAGAAGGTCTGGTCGCGACTCCAAACCATTCCTTTTGGGGAAACCGTCAGCTACGGCGAGCTGGCCGCAGAGCTGGGCGATCCCCACCTTGCCCAAGCCGTAGGCTCAGCCGTTGGAAGAAACCCCATCAGCATCATCATCCCGTGCCACCGTGTGGTGGGTCGCAAGGGCCAGCTGACCGGGTACGCGGGTGGTCTCCACAACAAACGCTTCCTGCTGGAGCTGGAAGAACCGGCCACTGTGCGGGAAGGCAAGCTTTTCTGATGGAGCCAGAGCAGGCGGCAACCAAGAAGCCTTTCGAGGCTGTAGTCCAGGAGCAGGGCGCCACGGTGCTCCGGGTTTGCCGTGCTGTCCTCGGCGTACACGATGCCGAGGACGCTTGGTCCGATACCTTCCTGGCGGCCCTCCAGGCGTATCCGGACCTCCCTCCGGAGGCGAACGTGCAGGCGTGGCTGGTCACCATTGCACACCACAAGTGCATCGACCATCTACGGGCCGGGAGCCGTCGTGCCCTCCCGGTGGACTCTCCGCCGGAACAGCCTTCACGCCTTGGCATTCCCGGTGATGGACACGCGGAACTGCTGGGCGCCGTCATGGGCCTTCCACCCAAGCAGCGCCAGGCCATCGCCTACCACTACCTCGCAGGTCTTCCTTATAAAGATGTCGCGGCGCTCCTGGGAGGCACACCCGAGGCCGCCCGACGCGCGGGTGCCGACGGCGTTAAATCACTCCGCAACGCCCTTGCTGATCTTCCTGCGCTGGCGCATTCACTTTCGAAAGGAGAACTCCGATGACACTTGAAGCAAGCCCTGAGCACTCAGAGGTCGCATCGCTCCTTGAGCCCCTCGATGTTGGTCTCGAGCCCACGCTTGCCAGCCTCCATGCCCGGCTGGCCCTTGACGCACAACTTATCCACACCTTGGACATCGCGTACCGGATAGTGGACTCCCCGGTGGGAAAGCTCCTCCTCGCCGCCACGGACCGTGGAATCATCCGCGTTGCCTTCGAACTGGAGGACCACGGGGATGTCCTGCAGCTTCTGGCCAACACTGTCAGTCCACGGATCCTTCAGGCCCCGGCACGCCTGGATGATGCTGCACGGCAGCTCGAGGAGTACTTCGCCGGCACCAGGAGGGAGTTTGATCTCACCCTTGATTTCCGCCTGTCCCGCGGGTTCCGTTTGAACGTGCTGCAGCACCTGCCCCGCATCGCTTACGGCCGCACGGAAAGCTACGCGGAAGTTGCCTTGGCCGCCGGCAGTCCCAATGCGGTACGTGCCGTGGGGACCGCCTGTGCCACCAACCCATTGCCCGTGATTGTGCCCTGCCACCGAGTAGTGAAGTCCGACGGCAGCTTTGGCGGCTACCTTGGCGGAAGTGATGCAAAACGGGCATTGCTCACCCTTGAGGCAGCGGCATGAGCGAGGACGCCCTCTTTCCGCTGGAGCTGGTTCAGCCGGAGAACCACGACGCCGGCCCTCGCTTGATTGCCCCCGGCGCCGTTCATGTTCCTGGCTGGCTGACCTTGGAGCAGCAGCAGTGGATAGTGAACCGCTTCGGCGAGTGGACGCACGGACCTGTTCCCTTGCGGGCCGCCACGCTTCCCGGTGGGCACCAAATGTCCGTTCGTACCGTGTGCCTCGGTTGGCACTGGCAGCCGTATCACTACTCAAGGGAAGCCACCGACGTCAACGGCCGGCCCGTTTTGGATTTCCCTGACTGGATGGTCCGCTTGGGAAGGAAGGCCGTTGCGGCTGCCTATTCGTCCGGTGTTGAGGTTGATGAGTCATTGAGCGCCTCGGCCGCTGACTACACGCCCGACGCCGCACTGGTGAACTTCTACGGCGATGGCGCTGCAATGGGCATGCATCAGGACAAGGACGAGCGCTCAAGTGCCCCTGTGGTGTCCCTCAGCATCGGCGAGACGTGCATCTTCCGTTTCGGGAACACCAAGACCCGTACCAAGCCGTACACGGACGTAGAACTCCGCTCCGGAGACCTCTTCGTCTTTGGTGGGCCGTCCCGGTTCGCCTATCACGGCATCCCCAAGGTTCTCCCTGGAACGGCACCGAGGGATTGCGGCCTGTCACATGGACGGATCAACATCACCATGCGGGTCACTGGACTAACGTGACGCGGACTCCCCGCCTCTCAACGTAGAAGGGGGCCAGAATGTCACAGGCACCGGGCAGAATATCCCCAGAAGCCAAAAATTTGCCGAGGCTCTTCGAGCTTCGGCCGCAGAGGAGCGTTCATGAGTCCGGATAACGGCATCATCATCGGAGAAGATGGGCTTGCCCGGCCCCTGTGGGCAGCTTCGGACGCACTCATGCAGGCTTACTACGATCACGAGTGGGGCATGCCCGTCCGGGATGAGCAGGACATGTACGAACGCATCAGTCTCGAAGCATTCCAAGCCGGCCTGTCCTGGGCCACCATCCTGCGGAAGCGGGACTCGTTCCGGAAGGCCTTCCTGGATTTCCATCCGGAGAGCGTTGCCGCCTTCACGGAGGCCGACGTCGAACGGCTCATGCTGGACGCCGGGATCGTACGCAACCGTCTCAAGATCCGAGCGGCCATCACCAATGCCAAGGCCACCATCGCACTCCGTGATGAGGGCGGCCTGGTGGACTTCGTCTGGTCCTTCCAGCCTGCAAGCACCCCGGAGCCCCGCACGTTTGCCGACATCCCCACTACCTCGCCGGAGTCGGTCGCCCTGTCCAAGGCGCTCCGCAAGAAGGGTTTCGCTTTCGTCGGGCCCACCACCATGTACGCCTTGATGGAAGCAATCGGAATCATTGACACACATCTGGTGGACAGCCACCGCCGTGGAACATCGGGCGTGTGGATCTGAGGAGGGCTTTGGCCCTGGAGTAGGTGGTCAGCGAAAAGACCGTCAACTCTTCCGCAGATACCACCGATCCTTGTCCACAGAAGTGGGGAACTTTATCCACAGGCGTGGATAAAGTCTGTGGACATCAACGTATTAACGCCCCGAATCGCCGTGTTGCTGCCGTTTTTGGAACGGATACACCCAGTGGTGACTTATACCCACTGTGTACAGCGCTGTGGATAGTGCCCCAAGCTTCACCATATGTTCAACATCCTGGGATTGCCGGATTTGCCAAAGTTCCCTCCGGCGGACTTCCAAGCGCACTCCGCCACGGCCCACACACTTGCTAGCGTCGCCTGGAGATCACGGCTAGTTACCCACTTAACAACAGCCCCCTACCCACAAGTTATCCACAACTGGGGACAACTTGTGGGTTTCAATTCTGAAATCGCCGCGATGCAGGGCTGTATGGACCAAAAGAGTCCGTGAACTACACGGCTGTAAGTTATTAACATTGTTGATAAGCCTGTTGATAGACAGCCCTCCATGGCGTAATTAACAGGCTTATCCACAGAAGTCCCTTAATGACCCGGATTGTCCACATATTCGACCCCCTCGGGGACAAAGTTATCCACAGTTGTGGAGAAATTCATGCCTTTCGGGGGATATCTACCGCTTTGACGGGTCCAACGGCGGGATGTGGGTCTAACTACACGGATGTAAGTTACACACAGTGTGGATAACGCTTGTGGATAACCAGTCCAGTGCCTCCTGCGGACCACTATTCCCAGAGGGCGTACCGTGGTGCCATGAAGAGCGACTTCAAGAAGCAGATCCAGACGTACAGTGCCAAGCGCGGCGTTTTTTCTGTGGTGACGGTACCCCGGCTCAAGTTCCTGATGATCGACGGTCACGGGGACCCCAACATCTCGCAGGCCTATAAGGACGCGTTGACCACGCTCTACCCCGTCGCCTACAAGCTGAAATTCTTCAGCAAAACGGAACTGGGACAGGATTACGGCGTCATGCCATTGGAAGGGCTGTGGTGGTCGGATGACATGGAGTCCTTCACCAAGTCCAGGGACAAGTCACGCTGGGACTGGACGCTCATGAACATGGTTCCTGACTGGATCACCCATGAGCACTTTGACGCTGCGCGTCACACCGTCGCCAAAAAGGGCGAGGCACCGGCATTGGAGGCACTCCGTCTGGAGTCGTTGGAGGAGGGGCTGAGCGTGCAGACACTCCATGTGGGTCCGTATGACGACGAAGGACCCGTGCTTGATGAGATGCACAACGCTTTCATTCCGTCACAGGCATTGACCATGACCGGCAGGCACCACGAGATCTATCTTGGGGATCCTCGGCGCACGGCACCGGAAAAGCTCAGGACCATCCTGCGGCAGCCGGTCACGCCGGAGGCAGGCTAGAAAGGCGACGAGCCCAACGCCACGGTCACAGGGGCGCAGGGGAGAGCAGCAGCGTTGTGGCCAGGGATTTCACTCATCATCCAGCGGTGACGCGGAACCACGTGACCACTGCAAGCAGGCCGGCTACCAGAACGAGTCCTCCGGTTTGGAGAAGAGCCTGATTCTTGCCCTTGGGAGCGTAGGCAATCGCGGCAGCAGCGAGTCCACCAGTGATCAGGCCGCCCAGGTGTGCTTGCCAGGCAATGCTGGGGACAAAGAAGCCGATCGCGCCGTTGATGGCGATGAGAACCCAGAGTTGTTTGGTTTCTCCGCCCCTGTGCCTCTGCACCACCAGCATGGCGCCAAAGAGGCCGAAGATGGCGCCGGAAGCACCCACCACGCCCACTGCGGGAACTGTGGTGGGAGTGAGGGCAAGGAAGCCCACAGATCCGCCGATTGCGGACATCAGATACACCGCCAGGAAGCGGATGCGCCCAAGCAAAGGCTCAAGGGCCTGTCCAAATATCCATAGCGTGTACATGTTCAGCACAATGTGGAGCAGGAAACCCTGTGAGTGCAAGAACGCCGCCGTGACCATGCGCCATGGCTCACTGACGGCAAAGATATTGGCGAAAGCAAAATTCTCGAAGACCGCGTCACCTGGCACGATCCACTGAAGGACATAAACCAGAGCACACAGGCCAATGATCACGTACGTCACCAAAGGCCGGCCCACGGCCAGGGCTCCGCCATACGGGGAGCGGTACGTCGGCGTCGTACGTTTTTGTTCGTTGACACAGTCAACGCACTGGAATCCGACGGCGGCCGTCCGCTGGCATTCGGGGCACGCAGGGCGCCCACAGCGCTGGCACCGCACATAGGAGGGCCTGTCCGGGTGCCTTGGGCACACCGGAATATCAGCGGACGGCTCGGCCGACGGAATTCCGTAACTCATGAGCTCTGGTTCAGCCTGTGGCTAGAGCTGTTCGATGTCGATGCTGTTGATGACAACGTCTTCAACCGGGCGGTCGCCCATGCCGGTGCGGACAGACTCAATAGCGTCAACAACCTTGCGGGATTCCTCGTCCGTGACCTCGCCGAAGATGCTGTGCTTGCCGAACAGCCAGTCGGTGTTCACGGTGGTGATGAAGAACTGTGACCCGTTGGTGCCCTTGCCCATCTGGATGCCGGCGTTGGCCATAGCAAGCTTGTACGGAGCGTTGAAGGTCAGTTCCGGGTGGATTTCGTCGTCGAACTGGTAGCCCGGGCCACCCACGCCGCGTCCCAGGGGATCGCCTGCCTGGATCATGAAGTCTTTGATGATCCGGTGGAAGATGGTGCCGTTGTAAAGGGGGGTGCCGGTCTTGTCTTCGCCGGTTTCCGGGTGGTTCCAGGACTTTTCGCCCGTAGCCAGGCCAACAAAGTTGGCGACCGTCTTGGGGGCGTGGTTGCCGAAGAGGTCAACCTTGATGTCGCCGAGGCTTGTGTGGATCGTTGCTTTTGCGGTTGCGATGGTCATGGCCCCATTCTTCCATGCAGGGTCAACGCCGGGACGGCTGTAAAGCCGGTTCCGCGCTCGGTGAAATCCGGGACCAACTCGGACGGATGAATAGCCGGTGTTCAACAAGCGACGTAGGCTAGCAACAAACCAGCATGTGTATCGGGAGGTAGTTGTGAAGAAATCAGACCGTATTGCCCGCGACATCGAACAATCCGTTGCGGATGGTGTGGAAAACGCCCGCGACTGGGCAGCACCCCGCGTGGAGGCTGCCGTGAACTGGGCTGTTCCGCGTATCCAGCACGGCATTGACAGCGCTTCCCCCAAGATCCAAGAGGGACTCAAGTCCGCTGCGCACAACCTCGCCGACGGCGTTGCAGTGGTCACTCCGCGGATTCAGGATGGGTTGGCGCACCTTGCGCCGAAGATTCATGACGTAGTGGAAGACGCGACACCCAAGATCCAGGAGACCCTCAACCGGGCCACTCCGGCGCTCGGCCACGCACGGGACAAAGTGGTGGACGAGTACCTCCCTAAGCTGTCCGAGCAGTTGGGACAGGCCTCGGTTGCCGTCCATCACGCCCTTGAGAACGCTCCTGCACAGGTGGACGCCGTAGCGCAGAAGCTGGTTGATTCGGGCGTTGTCCACAGCGTTCAGGAGCAGGCCCAGGCCACCGGGAAGCAGATCAAGGCAGTTGCCGATCAAGCCGGCAAGGCTGTTTCCACCAAGCTGGTCAAGGAGCCGAAGCCCAAGAAGCGTGGATGGTTGATCGTCACGGTCATTGCTGCCGCTGCCGCTGCCGGCGTCGCTGCTTGGAAGGCCTCCAGGCCGGTGGAAGATCCGTGGAAGACGCCTTCTCCAGTGACGCCGACTCCCGCTCCAGTTCCGGCAACGGCTTCAACTCCGGCTCCGACGGCGGCCTCCGCGCCCGCTCCGGCAGCAGTTTCTGATACCAAGGCAACGGATATCACTCCGGAGGAGGCCGCTGCTGAGGCCGAGCAGGCAACCAAAGATGCCTTCAAGAACGTTGAGGCTTCCACGGAGAAGGTGGCAACCGACGCCAAGACTGCCGTCAAGAACATCGCAGCCAGCCTGCACAAGGACACCGATGGCAAGGACTCCGACGCCAAAGGTGCACAGAACTAACTTCTGACCTGCGGCCCCGAACAGGGGCAGGCAAAGTCAATCATTTGAAGGGATCCCGGCGAAGGCCGGGGTCCCTTCAGTGTTTGCCGGCTTGTAACCAAAGCCTCCATCGCATGCCCCGGCCCGGGTGTTAGATTTGAGGTGATGTCAGCCGATAGACCCTTCGCGGGTTCCCTCCAGGATGCTCCGGAACCCCCCGGCGTATCCATCGTCATCCCGGCGTATAACGAGGAAAGCGTCATTCGCCAGTGCCTCATCGCGGCCATCTACCAGTCGGTTCCCGCTGAAGAGATCATTGTGGTGGATAACCTGTCCACGGACCGCACGGCCAGGATCGTGCGTCAGATGCAGCAGGAATACCCTGAAAGCCCCATCATCCTCCTGCGTCAGGACGGCGCACAGGGTCTTATTCCTACGCGCAACCACGGGCTGAATAACGCCACAGGAGATGTGGTGGGCCGCATCGACGCTGACTCAGTCCTTGAACCGGATTGGGTGGAACAGGTCCAAAAGGCCTTCATGGACCCGTCCGTAGCGGCTGCCACCGGTCCAGTGGTCTACTACGACATGCCTATGCGCCGGTTCGGGCTCAAGGCTGACGACAAGATGCGTCAGCTCATGCTCCGTTTGGCCAAGCATCAGTATCATTTCCTCTTCGGCTCCAACATGGCCCTCCGCCGCTCGGCATGGGAAACCATCCGTGATGAAGCGTGCCTGGACCCCAAGGACGAGATGCACGAGGACATTGATCTTTCACTGCACCTGTTTGAGCACGATCTCAAAGTGCAGTATCTTCCCCAGATGGTGTCCGGCATGTCTGCACGGCGGCTTGAGGACTCACCCAGGGACTACCGTTACTACGTCCAACGTTTCGATCGGACGTACAAGGCCCACAATGTTAAGAAGATGGCTTTGAAGGCGCCTATGGTGGTGTTCTTCTCGGTGTATTTCCCCGCGAAGTTGCTGCGTGCCATCCACACGGCCAACTCCACCCAGGGCGCGCGCCGCGGCGGTGTGTAAACGCCCGACGGCGGCACCTTAGTCTGTGCCCAGTTCGGCTTCGCGTCGGTCTGCTTCCGGGCGACCACGACGCTGACCGCCTACGACCACGGCCAGCCCCACAAGGATCAGCGCCAACCCGGCGTAAGTACCGGCGGGCAGAGTTTCGTTCAGGAAGAGGGCCGCCAGCAGAGCGGCTCCCGGAATCTCCAGCAGGATGATCATGGAGACCAGCAACGGGCTCATTGTGGCCAGTAGATGATTAAAGGCCGTATGGCCTACCAACTGCGCACACACGGTGATGGCAATAATGCCAAGCCAACCGCCGGCGTCGAACCCTGAGAGCGGCTGGGCGGTGAACAACGCCATCCCGGCCACAATCAGCGCACACATGCCGTAGCAGAGCGTGGTGTACGTTCCCGTCCCCATGGATTGCCTCGCTTTGCCACCGGCCAGTGTGTAGAGGCCGGCCAGGGCGCCGCCGGCAAGTGCCAAGAGGTCGCCCAGGAGCGCTTCCGGGGATGAACCCATGTCGAACCCGGTGATGGCCACAACGCCACCAAAAGCCGTGCCCAGCCCCACGAGGACCGGCCACTTGTGCCGGGTACCCCGGAACATCTGGAACACCGCGATCCACCCCGACTGCAGGCACACCAACGCAGTGGCCGCAGCCACTGACGTCAGCTGAAGTGCAGTGATGAAGCAAGCGAAGTGGAAGGCCAGTGCCACTGCGGCCACAGCGGACCAGCCAAATTCCCGCCGCGAGATCCTCCCGAACGCCTTCGGTTCCCGAATGATGACAGGGCCAGCCATCACCACAGCACCAATCGCGTTGCGCCAGAACGCTATAGCCAGCGCGGTCACCGAGGTGGCACCCAGCGTTCCGGCAATGAGCGGGCCGGAGGAGGCAACACCCAAAACCCCGAGGGCAGCAATGAGAAGGTTCACGGATCAACCCTAGTGGGGCAGGGCGGGTGCTTCTGCCCCTATCTGATGCGCGGACAGTGTGATTGTCTTGACACAACATCCAGAGAGCCGGTGACGGCATAGCCAAGGGGTTACCTGATTGAACACAGCACCCATCGCTTCCGGTGCCAAGAAGCGGCGGTCTGCCCTGTTGCTGGTGGCAGCAGGAGCACTCACAGCCGTCTTGGTGGTCACAGGGTGGTTTGCTGTTTCACGCGGCCAGCCTGACGGGCGTGATGGCGGGGTGGCTGGAGTACCAAGCATCTTCCCTGTGCCGCAGCATACCCGAGCCGCTACCGGAGGGCCGGTGCCTCTCAACGGCCATGTTTACGTGGTCGCTCCCGTGGGGACAGACCAGGCTTCGATCGCCGGCCTTCAGGACTTGGTGGCAGCCGCTGGAGGAACCTCCGAGATCGTGACGGCCATGTCCAACCCGCGCGAGGGAGCCTCGGCCGTC
This sequence comes from Paenarthrobacter sp. NPDC091711, assembly GCF_044756605.1. Taxonomy (NCBI): domain Bacteria; kingdom Bacillati; phylum Actinomycetota; class Actinomycetes; order Micrococcales; family Micrococcaceae; genus Paenarthrobacter; species Paenarthrobacter sp. NPDC091711. Next base: position 27,958 of record NZ_JBIVTF010000009.1, on the reverse strand, counting down.
TACGTGGGGACTGGCGCCACGGCAGCGCCAGCCCTCAAGGCACTGCAGTTGGACAGCGACGCAGAGATGCGCGACGCACTGGGACGTGCCGAAGGTTACGCATTGGCTACCGGTCGTGCTGACGGGATTCCGACGGCGGTACTCGCCGGCCGCGACAACGACGGCGTTTTCCATGCAGTCCAGACACTTCGCCAAATCCTCAAGAACGGTTCCGCCGCCGCGGTACAGATCAGCGACTGGCCCCTGATCGAAACCCGCGGCGTCATCGAGGGCTTCTACGGCACGCCGTGGTCCCATCAGGCCCGCTTGGACGTCATCGAGTTCGCCGGCCGGCAAAAAATGAATACCTACATCTACTCGCCAAAGGACGATCCCCTGCTGAGGGAAAAATGGCGGGCCCTCTACACGAATCAGGAACTTGGAGATCTGCGGGAGCTTATCGACGCCGCATCCGCCAACCACGTCCGTTTCACCTACGCGCTCTCCCCTGGAATCGACGTTTGCTATTCGCGCGAGGCTGATCTTGAGGACGCCGTAGCCAAACTTGAATCGCTGTACTCGCTTGGCGTTAGGTCATTCGTGATTCCGTTGGACGACATAGCAACCAAAGTCCAGTGCGCCGAAGACCTCCGGGAGTTCGGTTCGGGGCAAGCCAACCTGGCCAAGGCGCAGGCGGCTTTCCTCAATGAGGTGAACGAAAGGTTCATCGTGGCCAAGGATGGAATCTCGCCCCTTCAAACCGTCCCTACCTTCTACAACGGCTCCGACAGCACACCCTACAAGCGGGAACTTGGCCAAACGCTGAACCCTGGCATCGTCGTTCAGTGGACCGGGGAAGATGTTGTGTCGCACCGGATAACTTTGGAGTCAGCGCAAACTGCAGCGGTTACTTACGGAAGCCCTGGGTCCCCGCGCAACATCGTTATCTGGGACAACTATCCGGTCAACGACTTCTCCCAGGACCACCTCTTCATGGCTCCGGTGATCGGAAGGGATGCTGATCTTTACGAGTCGATCCGCGGCGTGGTCACCAACCCCATGATCGAGCCGTATCTCTCCCTGCCGGCCATCTTCAACTACGCCGACCTCGCGTGGAACGGTCCAGCCTATGATCCCTCCAAATCCATGGATGCCGCCTTGTCCTTGATTGCTGGTTCCGACACCGAAGTACAGGCTGCGGTGAGGGCGTTCGCAGACCTCAACCAGGACTGGCAAGATGATGACCTCACGCCGTCCGCTCCGGAGCTGCGGCGCGATATAGATCAGTTCTGGTCGGATTACGACGCCGGCAGGTCGCCATCCGGAGCCCTGAAAGCGCGCGCTGAGCTGCTGCAAAGGCTGCCCGAACTCCTACCCCGAATGGCAGTGCCGGGTTTCGCAGAAGACGCAACCCACTGGGTGGCAGCGGCTGCCCACTACGGACGCGGCATGGAGGAGGCCTTAGTGATGCTGGAGGCTAGGAAGCGTGGTGACACTCAGGCTGTCACGGAGGCCCGCATCATCATCCAGGACGCTCTGAAGGCAGCAGCGGCGAAGACACAACCCACCTTGGAGCTTGGAGTCGTGACGCCGGTGTTGGGGGACGGCGAGCTGACATCGTTCCTGGAACGGGCGCTTCAGGAGGCATCACCCAACTAGGTCACAGATCAGGGCTAGTGAGCACTCAGCTTGCCCTGATCTGTGACTTGCTTTGACTTAAATGCGAAAGTCCCGGCCGTCTCTGACCGGGACTTTTCTTATGGTGGAGGCACGGGGACTCGAACCCCGAACCCCCTGCTTGCAAAGCAGGTGCGCTACCAATTGCGCCATGCCCCCATAAGAAGCAACCCGTCAATCATACCCCATGTCAGGACTGGTATTTACCAATCCGCACCGGGCTCTTCGGCTAGTCCACCGTATCGGTTGACTTGCTCCAGACATCCTTCCGGGCTTCGGATTCCTGCGCCTTTTTATAGACCAGGACGCCTGCGATTGCAGCTGCCACAACTACCAGCAACTTCTTCACAAGCACCTCATTCCGGTTCAGTTTTACCTGAACCTCTTTGTGGTTCCGTGGGCGTACCAGGACTTGAACCTGGGACCTCTTCGTTATCAGCGAAGCGCTCTAACCGCCTGAGCTATACGCCCCGATGCCTCATCGGGCCGAGATATGACTGTACAGCACATCCCGGCCCGATCTCAAATCGAGGCATTTCCCCGGAGCAATTCCGCCATTTTCGGCGTATTTCCGGGAGTTTTTACTAATCGTCGGTCAGGGTGACGCCTACGCCACCAACCAACGTTGCGGAAATGTTATACAGCACGGCCGAGAGCATGGACAGTGCCGTCAACAGAACCACGTTCACCACCGCAATGATGGTGGCGAAGGATGCCACCTGGCCGAGCGAAGCAATCTTCTTGAGTTCAAAGCCACTGCCCTCGGAGCCTGCCAAGGTGCCAAGAAGGCTGTCCACCTGATCAAAGATGCCTGTGAGATCCAACACGGTCCACAGAACGATTGCTGCAACCACGGTGACAATGCCCAGGGCAACAGACAACAGGAATGCCATCTTCAGGACAGACCACGGGTCCACCTTGCTGACAAGGAGGCGCGCGCGGCGAACCTTTGCCTTGGGAGCCGGCTTCACCAGGCCGGGTCCGCCCTGCGCGGGACGCTGGGCAGGGGTGCCGGCTGGACGTTGGCCTGGCTGTGCCGGCCGCTGTCCGGGAGCTCCAGCGGGACGCTGACCGGCCTGCGCCGGGCGTTGTCCGGGAGCGCCGGCGGGACGCGGTGCGGAATTAGTGCCGCTCGCTGGCCGTGCCCCGGCGGAGCCGGATCCTGTGGACCCGGTTCCAGGGCGCTGCTGGGGACGTGCAGGCGTTCCTGACTGCGCGTTGCCTGAGGGCGTGGTGCCTGAGGGCTGCCGGAGTCCGCCGGGGACACCTGTGCTCGGCTTGGGATATGAGTCGGAATTACTCACTCGTTACCTCCGGTGTTGTCTTCGTTCAGCTCCGCGCCCGTTTCAATTTCCGGGACTGCGTCGTTTTCCGTTTCGGCCGTCACGGTCGCCTCAGAGGCGCCGTCGTTTGCAGCCAACGTTACGTCATCGTCGGGCGCGTCCTCGGACTCTTCGCCTTCCAAGCCGCGTTCGCTGTTGCGTGCAACCTCAATAATGCGGTCGTTCTTGTCCGGCTTCGCGAAGATGACACCCATGGTGTCGCGGCCCTTGGCGGGAACACCGGTCACGGCCGAGCGGACAACCTTGCCGCCCTCCATGACCACCAGGACTTCATCCTCTTCCTGCACGATCAAGGCGCCAACAAGGTCACCACGGTCTTCAGCAAGCTTGGCTACCTTGATGCCCAGGCCACCACGGCCTTGGAGCCGGTATTCGTCTACTGCGGTCCGCTTGGCGTAACCACCCTCGGTCACGATGAACACGAAGGAGCCGTCCTGGACCACGTCAGCGGCAAGAAGCTCGTCGTCTTCACGGAACTTCATACCCGTCACACCGGATGTGGCCCGGCCCATGGGACGCAAGGCGTCGTCGGTGGCCGTGAAGCGGATGGACTGTCCCTTGCGGGACACCAGAAGCAGGTCATCGGTTTCGCTGACCAACTGGGCCGAGACCAACTCGTCCTCGTCGCGCAGGTTGATGGCAATGACACCAGCTGTGCGGTTGGTGTCGTAGTCCTCCAGACGGGTCTTCTTGACCAGACCGTTCTTGGTGGCAAGCACCAAGTAAGGGGCCTGCTGGTAGTCCCGCAGGTCAAGGACCTGGGCGATGTGCTCGTCCGGCTGGAACGCCAGCAGGTTGGCGACGTGCTGGCCCTTGGCATCGCGACCGGCTTCGGCAAGCTCGTAGGCCTTTGCCCGGTACACGCGTCCAAGGTTGGTGAAGAACAGCAACCAGTGGTGGGTGGTGGTCACGAAGAAGTGCTCCACCACATCGTCACCGCGCAACTGTGCGCCCTTGATTCCCTTGCCGCCCCGCTGTTGCGAACGGTAGTTGTCACTCCGGGTTCGCTTCACGTAGCCGCCACGGGTGATGGTGACAACCATTTCTTCTTCAGGGATCAGGTCTTCCATGGACATATCGCCATCGAAGCCCATCAGGATGTGCGTCCGGCGGTCGTCGCCGTGCTTGGCCACGATCTCCGCGAGTTCTTCGCTGATGATCTGGCGCTGCCGCTCCTCCGAAGCCAGGATCGAGTTGTACTCCTGGATCATCGCTTCGAGTTCCGAGTGGCGGTCCTGGATCTTCTGGCGTTCCAAGGCGGCCAAACGGCGGAGCTGCATATCCAAAATGGCGCGGGCCTGGAGTTCGTCGATCTCCAGGAGCTCCATGAGCCCTTCGCGGGCCGCTTCCGTGGTGTTGGATGCGCGAATGAGGGCAATGACCTCGTCCAACATGTCCAATGCCTTCAGGAGTGCACGCAGAATGTGCGCTTCTTCCTCGGCCTTACGCAAGCGGTACCGGGTCCTGCGTGCAATGACGTCCATCTGGTGCGCAACCCAGTGCCGGATGAAGGCATCAAGGCTCAAGGTGCGCGGAACGCCGTCGACGATTGCCAGCATGTTCGCCGAGAAGTTGTCCTGCAACTGCGTGTGCTTGTAAAGGTTATTCAGGACCACCTTGGCCACGGCGTCGCGCTTGAGCACGATCACCAGGCGCTGGCCGGTACGGCCGGAGGTTTCATCGCGGAGATCCGCAATGCCGGAGATCTTGCCGTCCTTGACCAACTCAGCAATCTTGATGGCCAGGTTGTCCGGGTTTGCCTGGTAGGGCAGCTCGGTCACCACAAGGCAGGTACGGCCCTGAAGTTCCTCCACATTGACCACAGCGCGCATGGTGATGGAGCCGCGACCGGTACGGTAGGCGTCTTCGATGCCCTTGTGGCCCAGGATGGTGGCACCTGTGGGGAAATCAGGTCCCTTGATACGCAGCAACAGCGCCTCAAGAAGCTCTTCGCGCGTGGCGGTTGGGTTTTCAAGCGCCCACTGCACGCCTTGGGCAACTTCGCGAAGGTTGTGCGGCGGAATGTTGGTGGCCATACCGACGGCGATGCCCGAGGAGCCATTGACCAGCAGGTTGGGGAAACGCGCCGGCAGGATGGTGGGTTCCTGGTTCTTGCCGTCGTAGTTGTCCTGGAAGTCGACGGTTTCCTCGTCGATGTCGCGGACCATTTCCATGGCGAGCTGTGCCATCTTGGTTTCGGTATAACGCGGCGCAGCGGCACCGTCGTTACCAGGGGAACCGAAGTTACCCTGGCCCAGCGCCAACGGGTAGCGCATGGTCCAGTCCTGGATCAGGCGGACCAGGGCATCGTAGATCGCCATATCACCGTGCGGGTGGTAGGTACCCATGACGTCGCCAACCACGCGGGCGCACTTGTTGAAGGAGCGGTCGGGGCGGTATCCGCCGTCAAACATTGCGTACAGCACGCGGCGGTGCACCGGCTTGAGTCCGTCGCGGACGTCCGGGAGGGCGCGGCCGACGATGACGGCCATGGCGTAGTCCAGGTAGGACCGCTGCATCTCAGTTTGCAGGTCCACCTGCTCCACGCGGTCGGTCAGCACATCGCCTTCGAGAACAACATCATCGGCGTCGTTCGGCTCCGGGACTTCGGGAGTTTCGTCACTCATAATCTAAGGTTTCCGTTTCAGGTATATGTCAGTTCTGGAATATTCCGGTGCCTTTGCGGGCCCTAGATATCGAGGAACCTGACGTCCTTGGCGTTCTGCTGGATGAAGTTACGACGCGATTCGACGTCCTCGCCCATCAGGACGGAGAAGGTCTGATCAGCGGCCAATGCGTCATCCATGGTGACCTGCAACAGCGTGCGACGATCCGGATCCATGGTGGTGTCCCACAGCTCCGTGTAGTCCATCTCGCCAAGACCCTTGTAACGCTGGATACCGTTGTCCTTGGGCAGGCGCTTGTTCATGGATGCACCCTTGCGGATGGTTTCATCGCGTTCGCGGTCGCTGTAAACGTAATCATGCGCGGCGTTGGACCATTTGATCCTGTACAGCGGCGGCTGGGCCAGGTAAACGTAGCCGTTCTCGATCAGCGGGCGCATGTAGCGGAACAACAACGTCATTAGCAGGGTGGTGATGTGCTGGCCATCGACGTCAGCATCGGCCATCAGGACGATCTTGTGATAGCGAAGCTTACTGATGTCAAAGTCCTCGCCGATGCCTGTACCGAAGGCCGTGATCATGGACTGGACTTCGGCGTTACCCAGGGCCTTGTCCAGGCGTGCGCGCTCCACGTTCAGGATCTTGCCACGGAGCGGCAGGATGGCCTGGGTCTCCGGGTTACGGCCACGTTTGGCCGAGCCGCCGGCCGAGTCACCCTCCACAAGGTAAACCTCGCAGCGCGAAGGATCCTTGGACGAGCAGTCAGACAACTTGCCGGGCATGCCGAAGGACTCCAGCGGGCTCTTCCGCCGGGCATTGTCGCGGGCTTTACGAGCCGCCATGCGTGCCTGGGCAGCCGAAATGGCTTTGCGGATCACGTCGCGTGCGGGTCCGGGATTCCGTTCCAGCCAGTCACCCAACTGATCCGTGACAACGCGCTGGACGAAGCCCTTGACCTCGGAGTTGCCCAGTTTGGTCTTCGTCTGGCCTTCGAACTGCGGCTCGGAAAGCTTCACCGAGATGACGGCGGTCAAACCTTCACGGATGTCATCACCGGTAAGGTTGTCTTCCTTTTCCTTGATGATGCTTTTCTCGCGCGCATACCGGTTGATCAGCGAGGTCATGGCGGCACGGAAGCCTTCTTCGTGCGTTCCGCCCTCATGGGTGTTAATCGTGTTCGCATACGTGTGGACGCTTTCCGAGTAAGCGGTGGTCCACTGCATGGCGACCTCGACGGCGATGTGCCGCTCGGTGTCTTCGGTTTCGAAAGCGATGACGTCCTCGTGGACGATTTCGACCTTCTTGTTCGAGTTCAGGTGCTTGACGTAGTCCAGCAGGCCGTCAGGGTACTGGTACACGACGGTGCGGTGCTCAGCGGCTACCTCACCTTCGGTTGCCACGGCATCCAGATCGAGGTCGTCATCCCCATCACGGTTGGCCGGACGCTCATCAGTCAGCGTGATCCGCAGTCCCTTGTTGAGGAAGGCCATCTGCTGGAAACGCGCACGAAGCGTCTCGAAATCAAATTCGGTGGATTCGAAGATGGTGCCGTCCGGGTAGAACGTCTGGGACGTCCCCGTAACGTCAGTAGCCTCTCCCTTGACGAGTTCACCCTGGGGCTTGCCGCCGTCGGCAAAGGTCATGCGCCAAACGTGGCCTTGGCGGCGAACTTCCGTGTCAACCCTGCGCGACAGAGCGTTAACTACGGAAATACCCACACCGTGAAGGCCACCGGAAACGGCGTAACCGCCGCCGCCGAACTTGCCGCCGGCATGCAGGATGGTCATGACCACTTCAACAGTGGGCTTGCCCTCGGTCGGGTGAATATCTACCGGGATGCCGCGGCCGTCGTCCACCACGCGCACTCCGCCATCAGCGCGAAGCGTGATTTCGATGTGGCTGCAGTAACCAGCCAAAGCCTCGTCAACAGAGTTGTCCACCACTTCATAAACCAGGTGATGCAGGCCGCGGGGACCGGTTGAGCCGATGTACATGCCGGGGCGTTTACGCACGGCTTCGAGGCCCTCCAGCACGGTAATGTCGCTGGCACCGTACTCCCTGGGCGCCTCCGCGGGCGTGTCAGGCTTGGGTACAGTCTCCTCTTCGGGCTCTACTGCCAAGGTCTCTGCATTGTCGTTAGCCACAGGCGCTTTCGACTCCTCTGTACTCGATGTCGGCCGTTCCCGGAGCTGCCCGCGGCTAACCGCGGCCGCCAACGGGCACGTGACTGATTGCGCCGGTTACTCCGACGGCCGGGGTCCGCAATGCCACAGGAGTGGATTCAGGACCCGACGACGTTTCACCGGCGCTCAGTGATCTACGCCAATTCTATCGTGGAAACCCGTAAATCCTTGCAAATACGGGGGCAGCCGACAGCTGAATATGGCCATGGGAGACCACTGGCCCTATCTTCAATGGCCCTACGGTGGTCCCGACGGGGGCCTATACGACTCAGGGGCGTTGAAACGCCCTGCACGCCGTTTAGCCGTACGTGTCCCTCGGTCCGCGACCGTTAACGCTGCGTCCGCCTTTTCGCCAACTTGGAGCCGAAGGTCCCAACACCTGAATGCTGGTGACCACCCCTTCGCCCAGTTCATTGCGGAACATCTCCAGAAGGCTGGTGCTCAGCAACCGCAGCTGCGTGGCCCAGGCCGTGGAGTCGCAACGAACATGAAGTGTTGTGTCGGTGAAGCTCTCCGGCGTGCAGTGAGCGGAAATATCCGGCCCCACCAGCGTCTCCCACTCCGCCATGACGGAACCAACGGCCACGGGCGACGTCCAACCGCGTTCGGCCACCAAGCGGCCTACGACTTTTCCCAAGCCCAAAGGATCCCGGCCACTGCCGTGGAACTGGGCGAATCCCCTGGTATCCCGGAGCCCCTTACGTTTGGGAGCAGATCCGGGCCTCGGCGCGCGCTGCCGTACTTCTCCTCGGGCAGCCGCGGCCTCCCGCATGCGGTTCAGCGCCGCTTGGGCAGCATCAATTTCATCCGGTTCACGGCCGGGTTGGAGTCCCTCGCGGCTATCCTTCGCCATCGATGCCTCCCGGAACAACGGTTACGCGCCGTCCGGCCAGCTCCTCGGGGATATCGGCGTCGACGGCGGCGGTCACCAGTACCTGCTCCGCACCGGTGACTATTGCAGCCAGTTTACGCCGCCTCTGGACGTCCAATTCAGCGAAAACATCGTCCAGGATGAGGATCGGAGCGGTGCCACCGGTGCGGGCGTCGTCCAACATCACATAGTAGGAAGCCAGGCGCAGTGAGAGGCACATGGACCACGTTTCACCGTGGGAGGCATAACCCTTTGCCGGTGCCTGTCCCAAAACGAGTTCCAGTTCATCCCGGTGCGGACCCACCAAGGAGATGCCCCGTTCGAGTTCCTTTTTCCTGGACGCCGCGAAGGCCTGGATGTAGCGCTCCGTGAGTTCATCAACGGACAGCAGCCGGAGGTCATCAACCGACGCCGAAGGTTCCGTTCCGTGGTCGGCCGGACCGCCGTCGTCGTCAAGTACGCCTTGAATGGTTGAGCGGTACACGGCCCCGGCGTCCTTGGACCCGTCGGTGAGCTGCGCATATGCGTTGTTCAGGTGGGGACGTAATCGTTCCACAAGTTCAAGGCGGGCATGGAGTAGTTCTGCACCGGCACGGGCCATGTGCTGATCCCAGACATCCAAAGTTGCCTCATGCCCGGCCGTGAACTTGCCGGCCCGTGCGGATTTGAGCAAGGCATTTCGTTGCTTCAGAACCCGGTCGTAGTCGCTTCGGGTGGCAGCATGGCGCGGAACAAGACTCACCAGAAGCTCGTCCAAAAAACGACGACGGTTCGAAGGATCTCCCTTGACCAAGGCCAAGTCCTCGGGTGCGAACAACACCGTTTGGCAGATTCCGAGAATATCCCTGGCGCGGACCGGGTTGCTCCGGTTGATGCGACCACGGTTGGCCCGGCCGGCATTGATCTCAAGCTCGATAACCGTCGACTGCTCTCCACGAACGAGCCTGGCCCGGATCATCGCGCGCTCGGTACCGAAACGGAGCAGGGGCGCATCTGTGCTCACCCGGTGGGAGCTCAGCGTGGCCAAATACCCGATGGCTTCCATCAGATTGGTCTTGCCGATTCCGTTGGAACCCACCAGGACCGTCACACCGGGGCCAAGCTTCAGGTCAACCTGTGCGTAGCTGCGGAAATCCGTCAGCGAAAGATGTTCGAGGTACACGCCGTTTGCAGGACTCCTGCGGCCTAGTTGGCCGGACGGGTGGCGTGTCCACCGAACTGATGGCGCAGGGCCGAAACCATCTTCATGGCCGGTGAGTTGTCTTCACGCGATGCAAACCTGGCGAAAAGCGCAGCCGTGATCGCAGGCGCGGGCACTGCGTTGGCAATGGCTTCTTCCACGGTCCAACGGCCTTCGCCGGAATCTTCAACGTAATCGTCAATCGAGGCCAGACCCGGATCTTCGTCCAGTGCCTTGACCATGAGGTCCAGGAGCCAGGAACGAACAACCGTGCCCTTCTGCCAGGCACGGAATGTGCCGGGAAGGTCTTTCACGATGTCCTTGGCTGCGAGCAATTCGTAGCCTTCGGCATAGGCCTGCATCAGTCCGTACTCAATGCCGTTGTGGACCATCTTGGCGTAGTGGCCAGCGCCAACACCGCCAACATGGACAAAACTGTCAGCCCTTTCGCCTTCAGGACGGAGGGCATCGAAGATCGGCATTGCCAGCTCGATGTCTTCATCAGCGCCACCAGCCATCAGGCCGTAACCGTTCTGCAGTCCCCACACGCCGCCCGATACACCGCAGTCGGCAAAGCGGATGCTCTTTTCTGTGAGGGCTGCGGCGTGCTTCTGGTCTTCGGTGAAACGGGAGTTGCCGCCATCGATCACCATGTCACCGGGGCTGAGCTTCTCGCCAAGTTCGGTCACTACCGCATCTGTGATGGCCCCTGACGGAACCATGACCCACACAATTCGCGGAGTCGGCAAGGCGGCGATCAGCTCATCTACTGAAGCGACATCCGTGACGTCCGGGTTCCGGTCGAAACCTGTGACCTCAATGCCACCGTTCCGCATGCGTTCCCGCATGTTGAAACCCATTTTTCCAAGGCCGATCAGTCCGATGTGCACGGTGTGAACTCTTTTCTGCGAAGGTGGCGGGAGGCTGCCGGTTAGTTGGGGAGGCGGACCGGCATCACGAGGTAGCGGTAGTCGTCCTGGTCTTCGCCATCTGCTTCAGCCTGGGCAGTGATCATGGCCGGTTTCGGGGCGGTGGTGAAAGAGAAGCGGACGTACTTGGTTTCGATCACGCTCAAGCCCTCCACCAGGTAGTGCGGGTTGAAGGCCACGGTGATGTCCTCACCGGAAAGCTGTGCTTCCAACTCCTCGGACGCCTGCGCATCTTCACCGGTACCGGCGTCGAGGTTCAGCAGGCCTTGGGTGAAGGCGAGCCGCACCGGAGTATTGCGTTCGGCAACAAGCGATACACGGCGAACAGCCTCAACCAGTTCCTGGGTCTGGACTGTTGCGTGGATCGGAGTCGAGTCCGGGAAAAGTGAGCGGATTTTGGGGTAGTCGCCGTCCACCAGGAGTGATGTGGTGGTTCGTCCACCACTTTCGAAACCAATGAGCCGGCTGTCGTCGTCGGCGAGGGCGAGGTTGATGTCGCCGCTGCCACCGAGTGTCTTGGCTACTTCGTTCAGGGTCTTGGATTTGACCAGTGCACTGGTGGAAATTCCCGGTGTCACGGGCTTCCAGGGGACTTCGCGCATGGCCAAACGGTAGCGGTCCGTGGCAAGAAGCGTGATGAGGTCATCCTCAATCTCCATGCGGACGCCGGTGAGGATGGGCAAGGTGTCGTCCTTGCTCGCAGCGATGATCACCTGGGACACGGCCTGGGCAAAGGCGTCGCCAGGCAGGGTTCCACTGATAGCCGGCAGAGCAGGAAGGGCCGGGTACTCGGCCTCGGGCATGGTGGCCAGGTGGAAGCTGCTTCGGCGGCACGTGAGTGTCACTTTGCTTCCGTCGGTTTCAACTTCCACCGGAGCGGAGGGAAGGCTGCGGCAAATGTCTGCCAGCAAACGCCCGGACACCAGGATGGTGCCTTCAACAGCGATATCTGCCGGGATTTCCAAGCGCGCCGATGTCTCGTAATCGAAGCTGGAGAGGCTGACGGTTCCTGCCTCGGCTTTGAGGAGGAGGCCGGAAAGCACTGGTACGGGCGGCCGCGGAGACAACGACCGCGCGGTCCACGTAACGGCTTCTGCCAGGACGTCGCGGTCGACTCTGAACTTCACGGAAGGGTGCCGCCTTTCATTGCTGCTGCCATGTAGTAGCTGCGGATTCCTGCTTGGAAGCCGCTAAATCTTCGCAGTCCGGCACCGGAACCTGCATGGTCCGCACTGAGCGAACTACAAACAGACCCAAGGATGGGAGCGCTGCTGACAGCTTAGCCGGAAGATCCGCGATTAACCCATCCCCGTCGGACCGGCCCCCTCGTATGTGGATAGCCGCGGACCGGCCTTGGCCGGGCTCGTGGCCTGCCATCTGCAGGTGGGGACGGGTGGCAGAAAGAGATTGTTATTTGAGGGATTTCAATTTTTTGGGATTCGTAGTGTTAATAACTGCTGTGGAAACTGTGGATAACTCGATCTCGCCCCGCAGTTCCGCGGTTAAGCCCTGTTCACGGATTGTGTGTTAACTGGGTTTTAAACAGGGTGTGGATGGGGACAACTCCCAGGCCGGTTTTTAACGATCCACAGATGCCTTAAGGGTTTTAAGCCCATTAAGCGCGCTTGTCCCCTTAAGTATCCACAGGCTTATCCACATGCACCTGTTAATAAGGTATGTAGTGGCGGACGCGATGTGGATTTCAGGAGTCGCGCTGCTGTTGTTTGATCCGGTTTGTCAGCTCGGTCACCTGGTTGTAAATCACACGGCGCTCCGCCATCAGCTCGCGGATCTTGCGGTCCGCGTGGATGACCGTGGTGTGATCGCGGCCCCCGAGCTCCTGGCCGATCTTCGGCAGGGACATATCTGTCAGCTCGCGGCACAGGTACATGGCGATCTGCCGGGCCGTTACCAAAGTGCGTGTGCGGGACTTGCTGCAGAGCTCTTCCATGCTGAGCTTGAAGTAGTCCGCCGTCTGGTCCAGGATCTGCTTCGCCGTGATTTCCTGGGCTCCGTCGTCGGTGATCAGGTCTTTCAGAACCATCTCGGCCAAAGCCACGTCCACCGGCTGCCGGTTGAGGCTCGCAAATGCCGTGACGCGGATCAGCGCGCCCTCGAGTTCCCGGATGTTGCTGGAAATCTTGGAAGCGATGTACTCCAGCGCATCATCCGGCGCGGAAAGACCTTCGCTGAGGCCCTTCTTGCGGAGGATGGCGATGCGCGTCTCAAGTTCGGGCGGCTGGATGTCCGTCAGCAGGCCCCACTCGAAGCGCGACGTCATACGGTCCTCGAAGCCGGCCAGCATCTTGGGCGGCTGATCGGAGGTGATGACCACCTGCTTGTTGGCGTTGTGCAGGGCGTTGAACGTGTGGAAGAACTCTTCCTGGGTTCGGTCCTTGCCTGCCAGGAACTGGATGTCATCGATCAGGAGCACGTCCACGTTGCGGTACGTGGTCTTGAAGCTGGTGCCTTCATCGTCACGGATGGAGTTGATGAAGTCGTTGGTGAACTCTTCGGAGTTCACGTAGCGGACCCGGATGCCGCTGTAGAGCCGGCGGGCATAGTGACCGATCGCGTGGAGCAAGTGGGTCTTACCGAGACCCGAATCACCGTAGATGAACAGCGGGTTGTAGGCCTTCGCCGGCGCTTCCGCCACAGCCACTGCCGCAGCGTGTGCAAAGCGGTTGGAAGAACCGATCACGAAGGTATCGAAAATGTACTTCGGGTTCAGGCGCCCGAATTCATGCGAGGTACTCGGGGGTGTGGGCTGCGGCTTCGGCTCGGCGAAGTCGGAAACAGCAGAAAGCTCGACGACGGGTTCCGGCTCTGCGTGGACGGGAACCAGATCGGTGTCCACGTCGATCGCGCAGCGGATGTCGTCCGAGAAGACGTTGCGAAGGGCATCGTCCAACGCATCTTTGACCTGGGTCTGGAGGACTTCGCGGGTGAGTTCATTCGGGACGGCCACCAGCAAGGTTGAACCGATAAGGCCCTGTGCTTGGGCGAGGATGACGAAACCGCGCTGACGGGGTGAGACCCGGTCGTCCTGTTCCATGAGGCTCAGCACCCTGCGCCAGGAACTTCCGACAGTGTTGGCGTGGTTGGCTTCGTCTACTGTCATCAATCAGTTCCTAAATACTTGCTTGCCGGCGTTGCTGGCAGCCGAAGTCTCTCCGGCGGCGCTGTTCTGGGCGATAATCCACAGAGTTATACACAGCGGGTGGACATTGGGCTACTGAGCCACTCTAGGGGATGAAATCGCTAGAAGATAGCTGGGAAGTTGCCTGTGGATAATTACACCGTTGTGGTTCGTGAAAGCGGCCTGTGAGCCACTTCATCCACAGGCTGCCAACAGCAGTTGGGCACAGCTGTGGATAGCTTCGCGGCAGGCTCCCGGTTTGACTGTGGGTGCCTTTTTGCCCTAACGTTGTGAAGTCCTTTGTGTCCGCTTTTGAGATCAGTTGTAACTCCGTACGTTCACCGTGCGGGAGGCAACGGCGGCAGGCACATACAAAACTTAGCGTCGGCCAGTTCTTCCCCTTTTTTGATCGGGTGGGCGCACCTTTGATCCACTGGAGTAACTAACGTGAGCAAGCGGACTTTTCAGCCGAATAACCGCCGTCGGGCCAAGAAGCACGGCTTCCGCCTTCGTATGCGCACCCGTGCCGGCCGAGCCATCCTGGCTGCCCGTCGCGGCAAGGGCCGCGTCGAACTGTCGGCGTAAATAACTGACTTGTCGGTCAGGGTCTTTTTGCGGGTTCGACGGTGCTAGCCACCCCTAACCGTCTGCGGACGTCTACCGACTTTTCAACAACTGTACGTTCCGGCGTCCGCAATGGACGCCGGAACTTAGTGTTATATACGGCCCCTATAGGGGCTGGGGAGCCGAGTCGAATCGGCTTCATTGTCTCCAAAGCCGTCGGGAACGCCGTGACCAGGAACCTCGTTAAGAGGAGACTGAGAGAAGCAGGCGCCCTGTCCTTGCATACGCATGGAACGGGTCTGGCGGTAGTAGTCCGGGCGCTGCCCGCAGCTGCAACAGCCAGCTGGGAGCAGTTGCTCTCGGACTACAACGCCGCACTGGCAGTGACGACGAAGCGATTGAGTGGCTCAGGTCCACGCAACGCTTCGACTGAACACATCGGCACCACTACGGAAGGGACACCGCGTGCATGACATAAGCACCGCCGTCGTTCCTTCCTCAAGCGACCCCTCCGGGAAGGTTCCGCATCGGAGCCTTCCGGCGGCGGTAGGCATGTTCCTCTGGGAGCTGCCCCGCAACATCCTTATTCTTTTGCTGAAGACGTACCGCAAGGTCATCTCGCCCCTGTACGGCCAGGTTTGCCGTTTCTTTCCCTCCTGCTCCGCATATGCGCTGGAAGCGGTAACGGTGCATGGCGCCGTGAAGGGGAGCTGGCTCGCAGCCAAAAGGCTCGCCAAATGCCACCCTTGGAATGCCGGTGGAGTGGACCATGTCCCCGCCGGCCATCGTCACTGGCCTGAAGGCCGGACGCCCACAATTGTTGTACTGAACAATCCGGACCAGTTCCTGGCTGTTCAGGCTGATGAAGAAGGCCGCTCTGCGGCCTAACGAATAGGGATATCGTATGGACTTCTTTGAAACAATCATGTTTCCGTTCAAGTGGCTGGTGTCAATCATCATGGTTGGCTTCCACGAGGGACTGAGCTTCATTGGCCTGCCCGCCGCTAACGGCTGGACGTGGACTCTTTCCATCATCGGCCTCGTGTTGGTGATCCGCGCTGCCCTGATTCCTGTCTTCGTCAAGCAGATCAAAGCCCAGCGCGGTATGCAGCTGCTGCAGCCTGACCTGAAGAAACTTCAGACCAAGTACAAGGGCAAAACAGACCAGCTGTCCCGCCAGGCCATGGCGCAGGAACAGATGGCGCTCTACAAGAAGCACGGCACCAACCCCTTCTCGGCATGTTTGCCGATGCTGATCCAGATGCCGTTCTTCTTCGCACTGTTCCAGGTACTGTCTGGCATCTCCACCAATGCCAAGCAGGGCCAGGGCGTCGGTGCCATGAGTCACGAACAGGTAGTCCAGTTCGATTCATCCAGCATTTTTGGCGCTCCGCTCTCCGCTTCGCTACTTCACGGTGACCCCAGCGGCGGCAACAGTGCCGTGGCTGTCTGGGTTCTGAGCATCATCATGATCGTCGCCATGACGGCTTCGCAGTTCATCACGCAGAAGCAGATCATGGCCAAGAACATGTCCGAAGAGGCCATGGCCAGCCCGTTCATGCGCCAGCAGAAGATGATGCTTTACATCCTGCCGCTCGTGTTCGGTATCGGTGGCATCAACTTCCCCATCGGTGTCCTCATCTACTGGACCACCACCAACCTCTGGACCATGGGCCAGCAGTTCTTCGTCATCCGTCGCATGCCTACCCCGGGATCCCCGGCAGCCAAGGCGCTTGAAGAGCGTCGTGCCGCCAAGGGCCTGCCGCCGCTGCTGGGTGGAAAGAAGAACGCCGCCGCGGACGCTGCCGCTGAAGCCGAAGCTGCTGCTGCGGCAGCCGCCGAAATCAGGGCCCAGCGCGTCCAGCCACAACGTAAGAACAGGAAGAAGAAGTAATGTCTGCCGAGAGCACTGAAGAAGTTATCGCCCCTGTGACTGAAGACCAGGAAGATACCCAGGAAGAGACGCAGTCCAAGACGGCCAGCCGCTTGGAAGAAGAAGGCGACATTGCCGCCGACTACCTCGAGGAACTCCTTGATATTGCCGATATTGACGGTGACATCGACATTGAGGTCCGTAACGGACGCACGTATATCTCCATCGGTGCTGATGAAGAGTCTGCAGCGTTGGACAGCCTCGTAGGGCGCGATGGTGAAGTCCTCGAAGCATTGCAGGAACTGGCACGCCTCTCGGTTTTGTCCGCCACGGAGAGCCGTTCACGCCTCGTCCTGGACATCAACGGATACCGCAAGGAGCGCGCCGGCGTTCTTCAGAAGATCGCTGAGGATGCCGCGGCCAAGGTTAAGGCCGACGGCGGAACAGTAGCTTTGGAACCGATGAGTGCTTACGAGCGCAAGATCGTCCATGACGCTGTGGCTGACCTCGGATACGTCTCAGAGTCCGAAGGCGAGGGCGCAGGCCGCCACATCGTCGTTTCGGCCGACTAGCAGCTCATGGTTGAAATCACCGCAGCTGAACTGGAAGCGGCAGAGAAGATTTTTGGGGAGCGCTTGGATCTTGCCAAGCGCTATGTTGAACATCTGGCTACCTCGGGTACGGAGCGCGGGCTCATAGGGCCGCGCGAGATTCCGCGTCTGTGGAGCCGCCACGTCCTGAACTGTGCAGTCATTGAGTCCGCCATCGCCATGGACAGCCATGTTGCCGACGTCGGATCCGGTGCTGGCCTGCCTGGCCTCTGCCTGGCTATTGCCCGACCCGACCTCGAGCTGACCTTGATCGAACCCTTGGAACGCCGTGTCATCTGGCTCCAGGAGGTTGTGGATGACCTTGGCTTGGATAACGTCACCATCATGAGGACGCGGGCTGAGCTCGCAGTTGGAATGGTGGACGCGGATGTTGTCACCGCGCGTGCCGTTTCTGCACTCTCGAATCTGGCTGGTCTCACCATCCCACTACTGAACGGCCATGGCGAAGTAGTAGCCATCAAGGGACGCAGTGCCGCCGAAGAGATCGAGAAGGCCAAGAAGGTCATCCGCAAACTTGGTGGCGTTGACACCTCAGTTGTGGTTTGCGGACAGGAGCTTTTGGAGGAACCCACCACCGTGGTGAGGATCATCGTCAACAAGCCCGGAAAGACGGCGTAGGTCCCGCTCGGTTTCCCGCGTGTCGGCGGCTGAGCGGTTAGGCTAGTGAACGGCAGCAAAGCGCCGAATGAGAGTGAGAGTGTGACCAGTGGGCAGTAGTGAAACCTCCACGCAGCGAATCCCCCCGTTTATGTCGTTGGGGTCCGCGCGGGCCATGGCCACACCCTCCGCATCTCTCCAGTCTGCGATCGTGCGTACTGATTCGGTTGATAATGCTGCCGTTTCACGTGAAACCGTTTCAGATGGAGTGCGCAACGTCATGGATTCCATCGATGATTCAAGCCCCATCGCCCGTCAGCTGGCTAATGAGACCCGCAGGCGCGAACGGTTGATCGGCAGGGAACTGCCCAAGCCCGAAAAAACCCGCATCTTCACTGTCTCCAATCAAAAGGGCGGCGTTGGTAAGACCACCACTACGGTGAACATTGCTGCGGCATTGGCGTCAGCCGGCCTCAACGTCCTGGTGATCGACATTGACCCTCAAGGCAACGCGTCCACTGCCCTGGGTATCGAACACCACGCAGACGTAGACAGTATCTACGACGTACTGATTAACGATCTTCCCCTCAAGGACGTCGTGGCCCCGTGCCCGGATATCCCCAATCTCATCTGCGCACCGGCGACCATCCACTTGGCCGGCGCTGAGATTGAGCTCGTTTCGCTCGTCGCCCGCGAACAGCGACTTCGCCGCGCCATAGACGTTTACGCCAAGGAACGGGCAAACGACGGCGAAGGTCGCCTGGACTACATCTTCATCGACTGCCCGCCCAGCCTTGGGTTGCTGACGGTCAACGCATTCTGCGCCGCCAGTGAAGTCTTGATTCCCATCCAGTGCGAGTACTACGCATTGGAAGGGCTGAGCCAGCTCCTCAAGAACATTGAGATGATCCAAAAGCATCTCAATGCTGACTTGGTGGTCTCCACCATCCTTCTGACCATGTACGACGGCCGCACAAACTTGGCGGCGCAGGTAGCCTCAGAGGTTCGCCAGCATTTCCCGGATCAGGTCCTGGGTGCTGTGGTTCCCCGCTCGGTGCGTATCTCCGAGGCTCCCAGCTACCAGCAGACAGTCATGACGTACGATCCCTCTTCGAGCGGCGCGCTTTCCTACATGGAAGCCGCAGCCGAAATCGCGGAACGCTAGAATTCTTGAAACACTGCAACAGCTTGGGCCGATCCGTGCTCGGCTATTCCATCGGAGGGATGAATCAATGAGCGAAAAGCGAAGGGGCCTCGGCAGGGGTCTTGGGGCTCTCATTCCTAGCTCGGCTGCGGCCCAAGGGAATGGGGCTGCACCGTCTCGTCCCGTGGATCTGTTCTTTCCAGAGGCGAGGAAAACAGCGGAGACCACCGTTGAGACCCTGCTGGACGAGTCGAGTGCTGCCAATACCAAGCCGGCTACTGAAGAACCTTCAGCTGAATCCGCAGCAGGTGGCGCCCGTGCCGCCAAGTCACCCTCGAAATCCGCGGCGGCTAAGTCCTCCCCTGCTAAAACTGCTGCACCGCCGAAGACTGCGAGCAAAGCGGCCGGTTCTAAATCGGCTGCCACGAAGACAGCCGCCAACGCGGCAGGTTCGACGACGTCTGCAGCTCCATCCGTCCCAGCGGCTCAGTCCGCTCCCGAGGTGGAGCTGGTAGAAGTTCCCGGGGCTCGGTTTGCCGAAATCCCGGTAGGCGACATCCATCCCAACCGTAAACAGCCTCGTTCGGTCTTCGATGAAGACGACATGGCGGAGCTCGTGCACTCTGTGCGCGAAATCGGCGTCCTCCAGCCAATTGTCGTACGTACTTCAACCGAAAAGGGTGGAGAACCGTATGAGCTGGTGATGGGCGAACGTCGCTGGCGTGCAGTCCAGGCTGCTGGACTCGAGACAATCCCTGCGATTGTCCGCGACACTACGGACGACGACCTTCTCCGCGATGCCCTGCTGGAAAACCTCCACCGCAGCCAGCTGAATCCCCTGGAAGAGGCAGCGGCATACCAGCAACTTCTGGAAGACTTCGGAACCACACACGAGCAGTTGGCCGACCGAATTGGTCGCTCCCGTCCGCAGGTCTCCAACACGCTGCGTTTGCTCAAGCTTCCGCCGTTGGTTCAGCGCCGTGTAGCCGCCGGTGTCCTGTCCGCAGGGCATGCACGTGCTCTACTCGCACTCCCGGACGCTGCCGCCATGGAGCGTATGGCGCAGAAGATCGTGGCTGAGGGAATGTCAGTCAGGGCCACAGAAGAGTCGGTTGCTCTCTACCAGGATCCCACCACGCCGGCTAAGAGCAGCATCCCCAAACCGAACGCAAGGCACGAACGCCTGGACTACCTGGCATCATCGCTGTCGGACCGCTTGGACACCAACGTAAAGATCACTTTGGGTGCACGCAAGGGCCGCGTAAGTATCGAGTTTGCCAGCGTTGAGGATCTCAACCGAATAATGGATGTTCTCGGACCAGGCTCCGAGGACTAGATCCGCTTTTCAATTGAATGGGGTTCACACACAGCGTGGGCCCCATTTTTGTAGTCTCGCCTCTTCGATCGCAACTCACCCCAATTCTCCGGATCGTTGCAGTGGGCACGATGTTTCACGTGAAACTGAGTTTGCCGCCATGTTATGGGGCAGCGACAGACCGAACTTGGTCAGGACATTGGGGCTAGGCGGCGTACTTCCACTATGGGACGCTTCCATTCATTCGCAGCTTTCCAACATGCTGCCCCGAGGAAGCCCTGGCTGGGATGCCAGTGAGTCCCACGCTTGTGAGGCAACGGTGTGCGGGCGTTCCATCACGTCCTTGCTCCGGCGGACCTGTGCGAGTGAGTACGCGTACCAGGACCGAGCCTATGAGCTGCGGGGAGGCTCGAGTCCCCCTTATGTGCGCCATATGCCCGCGGAGACGTGTGAAGCCCGCAGAACGTCTAGATAGTGATCTCCTGAAGGCCGCCCTATTACGGATGCACTGTTCGGTATGTATGTCTGGGTTGAGCAGGCCCCGCCGGGAAGTCCGCAGCCGATAATCTGTGGCCTCACTTCTGGTGAAACGCTATGGCGAGAACGGCTAAGGACGGAGAGCAGCCGGACTTCGCTTTTCCGGCAGCTGGTTTCACGTGAAACATGCGGCCCGCAGCTTCTTAGGGCTCAGTATGTGGCCCCGTGCTGTCGCGCTGAGTCTCAAGATGTCGATCTAACGCTGATGGGGGCCCTTTTCGACACCTGAGCATACAAGTACACTGCTTTTGGGGCGTGCGTAAGCGACGTTCGCGCACTACCTTGGGGAATTCCTGCAGAATGCGAGCCAAACTTCGCCCCGTTTGGTTGTAACAGGCGGTGGCCATCCAGGCGTGCCGCTCATGGAAGCGAGTTCCGACGCATATCCCCACGTTCCTATGGGAATGCTTCTGTGAGGTTGCATCAGCTACAAGAGACTAGAGGGCGCTAGTTGACCACTAAAGGGCCTGTAGATCGACACATTGCCGCGGCTGCCTTCGCCTTCTCGTGTCATGACTTGGCCGATGGCTTGGATAATGTTTCACGTGAAACAGGCCCTACGAATCACTTCAGAAGAGGGGCGGGACCAAGCTCTAGCTGATGTGATGATTCGCGTTGAATCGAGCTCCGGTGACTTCCGTCGCCGACAGGCGTCGCAGTTGCCTTCGAAGGGAGCGCCGCCTGCGAGATGTGCTCACAGTTTCACGTGAAACATTCGCGCTCTCGTACGTCGCAAATCCTGGCCCGCGGCAGCATTCTCGCCCATTGCAGCCGCATATAGGCGTGGTTCGATGTGGTCTCCGTATGATTCTGACACGTCAGCGGCAACGGACTCGACCACACTGCTCAATTTGCCTTGCACCTCACTGCTGGGAGCTGCGGCGAGTATGCACTTCGCAGGAATCTTGGCTTCTTGGATTCCACCTGCCCGGGCCGACGGCTCCCAGCAACCCATAGCTCCATGCAGCCGATAGCTCCCCCAGTGCACCTACACCGTGAGAATGCGTCGCCTGAAAGGCGTGGGTTCCTTAACCGTACTGAACGAAAGATACGGATCGGACGATGCTTTTACTGCCCTGTAAGTTCCGGACATTCCTGATGAGAGACCCGCTGATGACAGGGTTTATGTTCGTGCGGCGGCGTCGTCGAGTGCATGGATGCTGGTCGAGAGGGAACTCGCTCGCTGTCGCTGCCCGCCAGTGCACCTTCGAGATCGACGCGCTTACCTGCGGCCTCCAGGCTATGTGGATGTACTTATGAGCACATGGCGCATGACTGAGCGCCTGGCAGACCTCACCGGTCCCCCGGTGAACGTTTGAGGTGCTCTCCTTCAGCTCGTTTATGGGACGGCACACATTGCCGCACTCCGGCGGCTACAGTGAGCACGACGCTGTGCCTGTGCCTGGAAAAGGTCCGAGAGTACTTGCCTGTACAGTCGATGCCACAGACGTAGCCTTCTGCCTCCTGCCGTAGTACCGGCACTGATGGCAGGAACGGTGTGCAGCCGGCCCTGTCGATAGTTGCCAGCCGCCGCTGCAGGGTACTGAGGTATCTGGAGCTGTGGGAAAGTGCTGGCCACAAGAGCAGGCGAATGGATGCACACTCTTGTCGGAGGCGGAGTGGAAGGTCTCATCAAAAGAACCTGCGATGTAGTGAGCGGGCAAGCACGAGGAGACACTTTGGACAATCACCTCGTACTTCGGGCCTTGTGTTTATCAGGGCAAGGAGTCTCCCTGGGAATGCATGATGACTCTGGTCAAGCCTCTCCTTCTCGTGCGCTGGTAGACGGATGACTAGGGCAAGACCATCACGGGTCGGCATGGATCATGTTCGAAGGCCCGCTGATGGGGAGGATGCGCCCCTGGGACATGAGGAGGAACTTCGTGGGCAAACAGTGACGTCGCCCACGAATGGTCTGATGTTGGGGTTCATGCTCTGAAGCTGAACTCTCTGGATGGCCGGGCCCCACCTAAGACGGATTCGGGACAGGACGCTGAACCAACACTGTGTGTACGTAGGCCGCCAATGGACCCTGCCTCAGGAAGCATAAATGGAGATTATGTTTCACGTGAAACAAGGCGTTCTCGGCCGCACCGGCGTGTTTGTAAGTGCTGAATAGCCCTGCTATACCCGGTGGATAAGACGGTGGATATCGCTGTGGATAACTATGGGGATAACTATGTGGATACACACCACGTTCCCATCGTTCCTCTCCCTGGTCCGTGGCAACTTTATCGTCGAGACGAGTGCCGTCGACGACTGCAGAGTCGAACACCGTCACTCAGGTGGAGCCCAGGCGATCTCCATGCGTGCGGATGCCCCGGATAGCCCAATTTGCATTGCTTTTACACAACTTAGCCCCAATCACCAGCTCACCCTTAGGATCTGAGTCGTTGCTCTTTCGAGGGCGTAGTTGGAGGCCCCAATCCAAGATTTCTGATCGCGCTGAAGCGTAGATGTGGGCAACGTCATGCGTAGTGGATAAGCCTGTGGATAACGCTGTGTATAAGTCAGTGGATAAGAGTGTGGATTATCCGCGGCTTCTGTGTGGTTCCCCAATGATTTTCGGGACGGCCCGTTTGGATGGGAGACGTGTCGAGGCGTACGCACCGGACTCTGTGCCACTTGGTCTTCAGTCATGATGTGGAGAGTGGACCCTCCCCTGAAGAGGCAAAGCCCCAGCTGACCAACTCTCTCAATGATGCGGACGCATCCACGGTCATCGAACGATGAGCCTTCCGACGAGGCAATGTATTCATCCGATGTATCGACAGATCTCAGGCGATGATTTCGCAGGATTGGGCGTGCTTAGGCCACTTCCAACTTCCCGCTACAGCGGTCACAGGAACAGTCAGAGACTAGTCGATCGATCTCACTCCCCCGATGAACCTTGATGTGCGTCCTAGCCGCCGGTCATGGGGTCGTGGCGCATGGACCATACTGACGGCCGATGAGGATGACTTTGGTGACCACACCAGCGCCCTGGGCTGGAAAGGGTACTGCGGCCCTCAGAGACCAGATCACCCATTGGACCCACCCGAAGGGCGGTAGAGATTCAATAGTCGTCGCCTGAGTCAATGGTTGCGGATGCGGCGAGCATGTTTCACGTGAAACGGCCCCAACTGTCCTGACCGTTGCACATGAAAAATGGCCGAACTGTTTCACGTGAAACGGTCAATGTACTAGTGGTGCCAGAGCGCCAGAGTGCCAGAACGCCAAGGTGCCAGAGTGAGGCGCTGCCAGGACACAGCGGGCGCGGGTAGGTAGAAGATCAGGCACTACAAAGGAGCAGCAGCCTCTACGGACGGTGACGTCCCATTCCAACTGCGGCCTGGAAGCATGAGCTGCTTCGGCGATGATCGCGACCCACTCGTCATTGTGGAAATGGCTGTCTTCACTTTCGATGTTCGGTAAGAGCAGGTTCGCAATGCGCAGGCCGCTAAAGGGGCCTTCTCTGCGTATGCCCCGGAAGCGATTTGGTAGTATCTAGGTCAGGCGGGCTGCACTGGTGTCGATGCTGGAGCGGCACTGTTAGTCCCCCCAGAGGGGCCCGGTTGTAGAGGGGCTGGGCGAATCACCTCAGCTGCGTAGGTCTGGCGTACCTGCGCCATCGGTGGAGCACCGTTCGCCCCGGCTGGATCAGGATCGGCTCGATCCCCGTTCGCGCTTAGCCCGTGGGTGGGCGGAAGAGACACTGTTCCCTGCCGAGGATGCCGCAGAAGGATCCATGACGATGAGGCCACAGTGGGCGACCCACTGAGGGCGGGGAATTTCGGAAGCTCCATCCTGTTGGCCAGGAGGGGCCTCAAGGGCTGTTGAGAATTCCGGGTTGAGGTTGATCTGAGGATGTGGCGGTGTGGACTTAGGCAATACCCAAAGCGTTTTGTGAGCCAGCCTAGCTTCAATTATGCTGCGGGATGACTGGCCGGTAGCCCTTGGCAGGTGCATGTTTCACGTGAAACACTCTCCCGGATTCCAAGCTATGGACCCAAAGGTAAGGGTAGGTCCACTGGGGTGACGCTGATGTTCGCCGTTGTTCAAAGGAATAGGGTCCTGACTGGAGCGCTTCCCATCGGGCAGTGGCTCGTCGTTCATTGGGACGGTAAGAGCTTGGGATGTGTGCCTTTGTGCCGCGCGCGGGGTTGCAGTCCGTCCTAGTCCTACCGATGCCGGCGCTCCGTTCGGGAGTGAAGGCCGCCTGGGTGCGGCATTCTCCGGCTGTTGCGGACGTGCTCGTTTGCGGTGGGGAGAGGGCGTGGGTGAGGCGGAGTGCGACGCGGTGCGATTCTGGCCGGCCAATCCCGGATGAGAGACGTCTGTACCTGGCTAGGCAGGGGCAGACATTGCCGCACGCTGATTTATGCTGCGCACAGTTCTTCCCGCGAGCTTGTAACCGCTGTCTATGTGCGGTTTGGTGGTGCTGTGCGATTAGTTGGATAGCCAGTGCTGGACAGTTGTGGATGTAGGCTTCGAAAGTTGATCAGTCCCCCGGGCGGGATGCTCTAACCCCTGATTTTCGGGCATGAGTGCAACTAAGGATGCTGGGCACCCAGAGTCCGGGGAGGTGCGTCCAAACCTCTGGAAGCGCCCCAGACGCCCTTAGGGGCAGAGCCGCGGCCGTCCACTGAGGGTGGACCAGAATGGACTGCTACACGAGCTACAGGAGCTCTCGGGGCCGTGCGACGGCGGACCTCCTGCAGATGGGGGTTCCAAACTCGGAGTGATGAAGTGAGCTGCGGGCAGTGGCGCGTGTTCTGTCGGTTGAAATAGCCGGGGTTGGGGAGCTGCTTGGTACTGGTACTGGATATCGGGTTGGCAGAGCACCCTTCATTTACATCTTCGTTGCCCTGCTTCCCTCGAACTTGGACAGCTATCAGCATTGGCAGGCGCTTGGTTGTGTTCAAGGCCCCACATGGAACTCACATGCGCTCGTCTGCGGACCAGCGATATGCAGCGATTCCGGAGCCGACCACTCCTGGTAGGTCGTTTCTCCGCCCTTTCGTTCGCTTTTATCCTCATCCGCACCACTCCAAGTGCCGCTGGTAGAGGCAACAACGGGTGTGGTTTCACGTGAAACACGCAGTCGGATCTGTTGAGTCGGAGAATGTTCTGCAGCATCCGTTGTGTTTCACGTGAAACAAGACTGCACGACAGACAGCGCAGAGCCAGAATTAGCCATAGCCGACGATATTGAGCTGCTGGTACCTAGACGTGAGGCGAGTGGAAGATCATTGCGAGGTGGTGGGTACATACCCAATGCAGGAGCGCCCACTGCAAGTTCCCTCCGGGAACGTTAAGCGGCGATGACTGCAGGAGGATCCAGTTGAGTGCATACGAACCCACTCCCGTGGGGCACGTTCCATCGAGCAGGCTTCATGGAACACAACAAGGTGCGCACTAGTGTGTCCGCTGGGCTGACATGTCACCAACCCCCGGGGCACGGCTCGGCTGATGTGTCACTAACCCTGCCAAAGAGGAGGCATGGCCGGACTGGGTTCCGATCGTCTCGGATGTGGAAGAAATAGGTGTTCAGATCGACGGACTCCGGTGCAAGCCGAAGGAACGATTGTGCAAGGGACGGCAGAAGAGGCTGAGTTCCCCCTACCCCAGTTAGGGAGAAGTCCACCGGCACTCTTTGGCGGGAATGAAGCCTCCTGAGACCAAGATCATGCCATATGTGACTTTTTTCGGTTCAATGCAGCTTTAGGGACAAAAAACCGGCGGCTCCCACTCCATCTGGAGCAGGAACCGCCGGCTTTGGGCAAACTCAACTAAGCACGGAGGCTTAGGAAAGGACGTCTGCGAATTCTTTTTCGAAGAACTGCTTGGGCTTGGCGCCGATGACAGTGCTCTTCACTTCTCCCCCGCTGAAGAGGTACACGGCCGGGATGGAGGTGATGCCGTACTCGGCTGCGATGGCGGGGTTGTCGTCGACGTTGAGTTTCACGACGTCTACCTTGTCGCTGTACTCGACGGAGATCTCGTCGAGGATGGGACCGAGCTTGCGGCAGGGGCCGCACCACTCTGCCCAGAAGTCCACGATGACCGGCTTCTCGGAAGCCAGGACATCCGTGCTGAAGCTTGCGTCAGTGACGTCTTTAGCGTTGCTCATAACTTTTCCCTTCGTATGGTTGCTTGGATGCAGCTTTAGGAGTGCAGGTCTGCGAGGTAGTGCTCAACATCGAGGGCGGCCACGCAACCGGAACCCGAAGCCGTGATGGCCTGGCGGTAGGTGGGATCGATGACATCGCCCGCGGCGAAGACACCCTTGATGTTGGTCCGGGAGCTACGGCCCTCCACCGCAATGGTTCCCTCCGGTGTCAGATCCACCGTGCCCTTGATCAGGTCCGTGCGGGGGTCGTTGCCGATGGCCACGAACACACCGGTGACAGCGAGTTCAGACTCGGTACCGTCCACCAGGTTCTTCAGCTTCAGGCCAGTGACCTTGTCCCCCCCGAGAACATCTTCGACGGCGGTGTTCCAGACGAAGTTGATCTTCTCGTGAGCCTGGGCGCGGTCGCCCATGATCTTGGAAGCCTTGAGGGAATCGCGGCGGTGGACCACGGTGACGGACTTGGCGAACTTGGTCAGGAACAGAGCTTCTTCCATGGCGGAGTCGCCACCACCAATAACGGCGATGTCCTGGTCCTTGAAGAAGAAACCATCGCAGGTTGCACACCAGCTGACACCGTGGCCTGAGAGGCGCTTTTCGTTGGCCAGACCGAGCTCGCGGTATGCCGAACCGGTGGACAGGATGATGGCCTTGGCCTGGAAGGTCTCCCCCGTGCCGATGGTCACGGTCTTGATGTCGCCGTCGAGATCCAACTCGGTGACATCCTCGAAGAGGATCTCGGTACCGAAACGGGCGGCCTGCTTTTCGAAGTTCTCCATCAGGTCCGGGCCCATGATGCCCTCGGGGAAGCCCGGGTAGTTTTCCACGTCCGTGGTGTTCATCAGTTCGCCACCAGCGGTGACGGAACCGGCAATGAGCAGAGGTTTCATGTTGGCACGGGCGGTGTAAACAGCGGCTGTATAGCCAGCAGGGCCTGAACCTACGATGATGACGTCACGCACCTGCGATGCGCTGTTTTCTGCAATGCTCACGTGGCGTGAACCTCTTCCTTAGTCGATGCTGCGGCTCTCGGGGCAGCCATCTGACTCAACCCCTGTTGCGTTCCAAATATTCCGTTGGAGTTGGGGACCCTAAAAGCCACCATCATTCAGGGTACCGTCTGCAGGTGTGGCGAATCTAAAGCGGTGACGCCAAAGTGAGTAGCAGAAGAGGCCGTTCTGACGACGCTGAATCATGCGGTGATCGCAACACCTGAATATTGAAGGGTGTCGATTGCCATGGTGAAGTTCACGAATCGTTTGGTCGCTGAGGTTGTTCAG